>CANETI010000001.1 GCA_947440715.1 Planctomycetota bacterium
ATCCCTTATGGAACGCCGCCCAGCGTGAATTAGTACAAACCGGTATGATGCACAATTACCTGCGCATGTTGTGGGGTAAAAAAATCATCGAATGGACGCGTCACCCACGCGATGCATTTGCCATCATGACCGAATTGAACAATCGCTTTGCCCTTGATGGGCGCGATCCAAATTCATCCAGCGGCATCAGTTGGTGCTTTGGCCGCTTTGATCGTCCATGGATGACCCGCCCGATATTTGGCACCATCCGTTACATGACCAGCGCCAGCACGATGAATAAAATTAAACTTAAAAATTATTTACAACGCTATGGTGATAACGCAGCGAAAATGGGGGTTCAAGGCCAATTAGATTTCGCCCCATAAGCCAAAAATAAAATAATGCTCCTCTTTCATCTGACATGGCTCTACAAAGGCAATTCACAGGAGGCGCAGAGACGTGGAGTTCAGATGAGAAAATAAATTGATTTCTCTTCCTCTAACCTCCGCGTCTCTGCGCCTCCTGTGAAGCAGTCTTTTTAAAAGGCATACTTACGGTTCAGTTTGACGACGAACGAGTGGACCAAGTTGTGGTGGAACTTTTGGGATAATAACCCCGGCTTCGATGAGCGCGCGAGCCGCGAGATTCAACGGGTGGCCGCTGGTGCTGACTAAGTGATAGCGCAGGGTGGCGGCACAATCGCGTTGGTTGATGATGGCTTGTGCTTGATCTAAGCGGCCTAGACGCGCTAGGCCGATAGCACAAAGGACCACTAGTTCCAAATGGTCGTGATTTTCAATGCGTCCAGCGCTGGCTTCACGCAGTAATGATTCCCACTCTTGGTCGGCTAAGGCAACGTAGGCGAGAATAAGATGTGGCCATAAACTATCAGGCTCACTTCCTAGGGCGACTAAAGCGTGGCGTTCGGCTAATCGCCATTCTCCACGTTGTAATGAACTGCGGCCGGCCATAATGCGTGGCCAAAATGCGGCGGAATCTTCATGCCACCGTTCCCATGCGGCGCGTATTAATCGGGGTTCTGGGCCATAGCCAGCTAACACTAAATCGGTCGTCGTTGCCGAGGTTAAAACCACACTGGCTGCCGGGCAGTGACAGAATACTAAATCGTGTTCATAGGCAGTGACTTGCGCTAATACGTCACCCATCGCGCGCCACGCCACGGTGGGGCCTGCTTTGGCAATTAATTGTGGAATGGTATCACGAAATGGTGAATGAATATTTTCAACTACGTAGGCATAATATAATTGCGTGAGCGTCGTGAGCACGTCTTCAGCCAAGCGATCATCACGTAATCGTTCAGCATAACTCAGCGGATTAATCGTGCCGGTACGGTCTAAGGGATAGCCGACTTGAGATAAGGTTTTAAGCAGGTCAGCAATTTCTGTTTGCCACGGACCTTGCACGCGGTATTGCCGCTGCATTTCGCGCAACAACATGCGATCGTGTTCTAATTGTTTTTGTGCACGAAAGGCATCTTCGACGGCGCTTAAACGTGTGCGAACGTCAACCATTTCACGTAAATCTGGGTGTGAACGCAGTAGGTAATCAATTTGAGTACGCGCATGGTGCACGGCGTTTTCATTGGTGAGATCAAGGTCTGCGATTAAATCGTGAGCTTCGGTTAAGGCTTTTATGCGCTCATTTGCTCGTTGAACGGTGAGCAAACCAATGGTTAAACCGGCTGCCATGACGACGCCAAAACTAGCGGCTAATAAACGAGGTGAACGGCGTATGCGTGCTAATGAATGAGCGATGACGCCGGCTTTTTCAGCTTGAGTAATACCAGCGCTTAACCACCGGCGTAATTCTTCTGCGACTGCACGACCATCGGCGTAGCGTTTTTGCGGATCACTTTGCAGGCAATGCAAGGCCACGGCTACTAGTCCACGTGGTAAGTTGCGATTTTGTAACGGTGTAACATCAATGGTATTCGCCGTTGCACCGTGAGAAAAAGAATGATCTGAAGCGGAGCGACTTGGTACCACGGCGCTCATGGGGGTGTTGGTCGAACGCGGACCATGGCCAGTCAGTAAAGCCATTAATAATCCACCCAAGGCGAAAACATCCATGCGCGGATCTGCAGGCGCACCGTGAAATTGTTCAGGTGCCATCCAACCAGGAGTTCCTAAACGATAAGTGCCAATGGTGGAATGTGAGTCCTGGTTAGCGGTACGCGGCAACAAACCGGTGGGATTAGTTGGTTGGGCTGCATTAGAGACCACTCCCGCCAAACCCCAATCAATCACGTACACCGCACCGAGCGATCCGACGATGACGTTGTCGGGTTTTAAATCGCGATGCACCACGCCACGACGGTGGGCATAAGCAATCGCTTCGGTGATGCGCAGCATGAGTTCGGCCAAACGCGCTAAATCTAAGGGTTGGGTGCGCGTGAGTTGACGAGCAACCAAAGCAGTAAGCGAATCACCGTCGAGTCGTTTCATCACAAAGGCAGGTTCGCCTAAGGCCGCAACGCCAACATCATGGACAGGGACAATACCCGGATGTTCGAGTTGCGCCGTAATTGCTGCTTCGCGCCGGAACGTGCGCAAGCGTGCGGCATAACTCGCTATCGTTTCATCAACGCGACGGGAACGACAACGTTTTAATGCTACTTCACGGCCAAGAACCGTATCAAAAGCTGATTCCACGATACCCATACCGCCAGCGCCTAAACGGCGGTCGATGCGATAACGTTCTGGGCCTAAACCCTCAGGCGTGAAAGCGGAAGGGCTGGTGGCTTCTGCAATAATCGTTGCTGAGGATGATAAATAAGTGTCTTTATGTACTGCGACGAGTTCATCGGTGCCCAACAAGCGCGCTTGTTCTTCGGGTGATTGCGAGGTGATCCAGGCATCAACGGCTTCAAAGCGCGTCAATTCCAGACGGCCTTCACGATAGGCTTTAATATCATCGGGGGTTGGTGTCATCGGTGTCGGCCTAAGCGCAGACTATTGCCAACCACCGTCACCGATGAAGCGGCCATTGCCGCTGCCGCTACCATTGGATCCAACAACATGCCCGTGAATGGGTACAGCACGCCAGCAGCGATGGGAATTGCCAACACATTATAAATAAAAGCTCCGGCCAAGTTTTGTTTGATGGTGCGCATGGTGGCGCGTGACAAATCCATCATAGCAACGACGCCATCGACCCGGCCAGAAAGCACCACCACATCACCGGCACCACAGGCGATGGCATTTGCCGTATCCGTGGTGGCCATGGCCATGCCCACGTTGGCACAACTGAGTGCTGGAGCATCATTCATCCCATCACCCAGCATGACGACTTTTTGTCCCTGTTGCTGCCATTGTTTTATGTGTGTCAATTTATCAGCAGGTAATAATCCTGCTCGTACATCAGTAATTCCCAACGCCTCTGCCACGGCCCCAGCGGCGTTGGGTTGATCACCAGTCAGCAAGGCAATCGCGTATCCGCGTTGTCGTAGCGTAGCGAGCGCTTGTTTTGCTTCTGGTTTGATGGTGTCGCAGAGCGCCAACATGCCGACTAATGCTCCATCACAGGCGACAAAAACCCCCGTTGCTGCATCTAATACGATATTTAATAACGCTCCGTCGATTCCCTGTGCTCGCAGGTATCGAGCATTGCCCACGATAATGGCGTGTCCGGAAACCGTGCCGCGTACACCGTGCCCAGGCTCGACATGCAAATCATGAGCTGGTTCGAGTGATAATTGTTTGTCGGTGGCGGCGCGACGAATCGCAACGGCTAATGGATGTTCAGAACTGCTTTCGACGGCAGCGGCAAATCGTAGGACATCGTTTTCGCTGAAATCACCCTCACATAAAATGCGGTCAACCTGTGGGCGACCACTGGTGAGCGTGCCAGTTTTATCACAGGCGATAAGCGTGGCTTGAGCTGCATGTTCTAACGCCGCGCCATTACGAATGAGTAAACCGAGCTGAGCAGCGCGTCCCACCGCAACCATAATGGCCGTGGGCGTGGCGAGTCCAAGTGCACAAGGACAGGCAATTACTAGTACGGTGGCACTAGCGAGTACCGCGTGTGCCATCAATTCCGGTGCGATTAACCACCACACGGTAAACGTGCTTAGCGCAATACCTAAGACGATGGGTACAAATACGGCACTGATGCGATCCGCTAAATGAGCAATCGGTGGTTTTGCACCTTGGGCCGTTCGCACTTGTTCAATTAATTGTGCAAGAACGCTATCCGCTCCGACACGAATGGTACGCATCACCACCATTCCATCGGTAAACACCGTGCCTCCGATGAGGTTATCGCCCACGCCTTTCGCTACGGGCAGCGCTTCACCAGTCAGCATCGCTTCATCGACCTGTGCGCTGCCGGAAATAATTTTCCCATCGACCGGCACCGTTTCACCAGTGCGCACCCGCACGAGATTATCGACGCGTAATTCCCCAACGAGAACCGGCGTTTCGTGGTCGCCGTCCATGCGTGTAGCGGTCGGTGGTCTGCGATTCACTAAGGCGGTAATGGCCGCCGCCGTATTGCCACGAGCGCGCGCTTCCAACCAACGTCCGATTAATACCAACGTAATAATAACCGCCGCACTTTCAAAATAGATTGGCAGTGGGCCAGGCCACCAGTGGGGGGCTAATACTGCAGACAGACTCAAGATATAAGCCGCACTCACGCCGAGGGTGATGAGCGAGTCCATGCCTAATTGCCCGTGTCGTAATCCTTTAATGGCCGTCGTAATAATACCACGACCGGGACCGATAATAACCAAGGTGGTTAAAACACCTTGAATCCACCAACTAAGTGCGTGGTGCCAATGAGCCATGCCTAATACCATAACGGGCAAGGTTAAGGTTATGGCGAGCAGCGATTGTTTTTTCTCGGGAATAATTCTTGGGCGATGATCAGGCACCTGACCCTCATCGGCTTCTTCCGGGACAAACCCGCCATCGTGTAACCGCGTTTTAATCGACGCGAGATTTGCCAGTGCTGGATCAAAGGTGATGTCGGCTGTTTTGGTTGCTAAATTAACGTTTGCCGCAGTGACACCAGTGGCAGTAGTTAATAATTGTTCAGCACGAGTCACGCATGACGCGCAATGCAGGCCTTCGACCAAGGTTAGGCGTACGTTTGCGAGCTCCGTCATAAATTATGCTTGAGCGGTCTCTGGGCCTCGACGAAAACCCGCTTTGGTTAAGGCCGCATCAAGCGCATGGGGTTGCAGTTGTTCGTTCGCGGTAATTAGCGCGTGGTGTTCCGCTAAATTGACTTCGACCCGCAGTACCCCAGGAACCTTTTGTAACGCCGAAGTGACCGCCGCTGCACAACCACCACACGTCATGCCGTCGATCGGAAGTGAGAAAGTACGCATGGCCGTAACGCTAAGCGTTGAAAACCATTATGCGAGACGGATGTGAATGCCGGAGGACAGACGGAGAAGGAAGGCATTCACAGAAAACATTCGCCAGAAATGGCATTCACAGGAGGCGCGGTAACCCGTTCGGGTCACTTAGCCGCGAAGATCGGAGGAGGACAGCCGATGAAGTGTGGAAATTCCTATTGGCGACTTTTCAGCAAGGCGTGCAATTTATGATTCGCGTCGTCTAAAGCGTCGTAGATGTGGTGGGCTAGTTTATGAATTTTGGTCTGCGCTTGCGCTGAAACATTAACATGAACCCAAGCGTGGAATTGGCGCAGATTGGCAATTGTGTAGGCGCAGTATTCTTTGGTATCGATATCGTTGAACAGTTTGGATATGCCATCGGTTTCAATGACGATGCTTTTTCTTTTGCTGCCCGCGATTTGGTTGATGGTTACCACTAAAGCACCACAGCTAACGGCGTACAATGACATGACGATGCGGTGAATAGCTAGGCGTTCAGCCGCATCGGCATGCGCGAGGCATTTGGTCGTCAATGATTTCAGTTCATCACATTGGTTCAATAATTCTTGCGACACCTGCATGATGAACCAATACTCCGGCGTTGATCATTTGCCAGTTTCCGCGGCCAAGAGCTTTTTCAAGTCCGCTAGGGTTGCGGCTTGTGCTGGGTCTTTTGCCAGGTTGTTCAATTCGCCTGGGTCAGCGTCATGGTCGTATAATTCGACGCCCTCTTTCCCATCAGACCATTCCGTATAACGCCAACGTTCGGTGCGGATTGAGCGCCCTTGCCGAACCATGCTAAATGCCGCAACACGGACCTTGGCATTCGCATCAACTAATTGCGGACGCAAACTGACGCCAGATAAATAATCGGGTTTTTTAATGCCGCAGATATCAGCGAGAGTGGGAAATAAATCGATTAATTCAGCGGGGCTGGTGCTGGTTTTTCCCTGCTGAACTCCAGGTCCGGCGATAATCATCGGCACTTGTGATTGGCGATCAAAAATACTTTGTTTCTGCCATAGACCGTGTTCGCCCAACGAATAGCCATGATCTGAGGTGAAAATAACGATGGTGTTGTCACGTAACCCTTCGGCATCGAGTGCGGCTAATACTTTGGCAACTTGCGCGTCCATGTGGCTGGTAGAAGCGCGATAGGCTTGAATACATTCGCGCCGCATATCGTCCGTCATTTTATCTTGTTCTTTTTTGTGACTGGCGAGTGCTGCTTTAGGAATACCAGGGGGATTTTGTTCGGGGTTATTAATTCCGGACAATTTTATTTCATTACGTGGATATTTTTCAAACCACGATTTTGGTGCAACGTAGGGAGTGTGCGGGCGATAAAAACCCACCGCCAGGAAAAACGGATTACCCTTTAATTTTTTGAGTTCGCTGACGGCGGCATCAGCAGCGATACCATCGGTATATTGAGCATCTTCGCCTTCGTCGGCTAACCAACTGAGCGTGCCGCCAAACTGTCCAGGGGTGAGGGTGATAATTTTGTCTTCGACGTCTTTATCGCGACCGCGTGGGTTGATAACGTAATCCCATGATGGTTTGTCATCTAGGCCGTCAGTGCCAATTTCTTTTGGCACGCCGTAGTGATATAATTTTCCAATGCGTACCGCTTTGTAACCCGCTTTGCGAAAGGCTTCCGGCATGGTTACTAAATTGGGAACTAATTCGCGCACGACTTTGGCATTATCAAATACTTTGGTGCGATCTGGCCGCAGCCCGGTCATAAACGATGAACGGCTCGGATTACACAGTGGATACTGGCAATAGGCATGACTGAAGCGCACGCCGCGCGCTGCTAAACTGTCTATTCCCGGCGTGTGCATGAATGATTTTCCATAACAGCCGAGGTCAGTATTCAAATCGTCCGAGACGATCAGTAAGACATTTGGCCGATCCGCCGCAGGCACTACGACGGCGAGCAACATTAACAAAGCCAGGCGTAAGTTACGGAGCGTGAGTTTGATTGAGATGGTGTGCATATTAAAAGCCTACTGCCATTAGTTACAAACGCTGCTGTAGAGCTTTCCGGCATCAGTGCACTGTAAGTTGCAGTGGTGAAACAATGTTATTGGGCGGATGCGTGCTATTTATCCCAAGCGCTTGAATTGATCGGCCAAGCGTTGCGCATAAGCCACATTCGCGTCGCGGGTACGCCCAGCATTATGTGGCGTATGGATGACATTCGAACGGCCAAGTAATGGGTCTTTAAGCGGCAGCGGTTCTAAATCAAAAACATCAGCCGCGAGGCTTAATTCATCGGCTAAAACGCGACGACGAATGGCTTTCATATCGCAGACATTTGCACGCGTAACCAAGACGATTAAACAACCGCGCGGTAAGGCGTCGATCAATTTCGCGGTAATTAAGCCTTCGGTTTCTGCCGTTAGCGGAACGATCGGAGCAAAAATTTCGGCATCGCTCATTAAATATTCGAGCTTAAATACCTGTCGCGCGCCAGTGCGGTGAAAACACGGTTCGCTAGCGTAGGGATCCCACGCGGCGATATCAGCACCAATCGCGTGCGCAAACGCGGCATAGCGACTAGCAACATTGCCAGCGCCAACGATACGCAGGCGCTTACCTGCTAATGTCCCGTTAACGAAACGCGCATCATCACCATATTGATAACCGCGTTGTCCAGGGCGACCGACGCCGTCGGTGGGCGCATAATTCCAAGGTGATAAATCGCTCAAAATAGTGTGATGATTTTGCGGAATGCGTCTAAGTCCACACAGCGTGAGTCCCAGTGCATATTCAGCGACGGATTGTCCCCAATATCCTTCGTTGGTGTGCGCATGTACTTGAACGCCACGTTCGGCAAAAGCCTTGCCGATATCATGAGGTCCATGTCCTTCATAGACGGCGATCTCTTGCAGCGCGGTGAGCGTTTTGACGCAGGCCGGAGTGGTTGGTGTACCAAGAGCAATTAATCGCGTGATCGTTCCGGCATCAGTTACGCACGCGCTCAGCGGACGATTATCGCCAGGGAGGGTGCGAATAAATTCAACCGAACCCTGAGCTTGCCAGAGGGAAAATAAAACATCTGCCACCCACGGCCACGATGCTTCGAACGACGGATGCACGATAATGACGCTGCGCATGTCGTTGAATGGTGCCGTATTTTTAACCGCTTGCCAGCCTGGAGCAGGAAACGCTCAAACGAGCAGTTTACCGCGTAATTTCCGCAATGCTGCCGATGGATCAGCGGCTGTCATGAGTGCTTCGCCGACGAGAACGGCGTCAACGCCAGCTTTTTCCAGCGCCAGACAATCATCACGCGTGTGGATGCCGCTTTCGCTAACGATGACCCGTTTGCCATTTATCAGTGCCGGTAGCAACGAAAAGGTAGCGTCGAGGCTGACGGAAAAATCATTTAAATTTCGATTATTGACACCGATTAAATCAGCGTCCATTTTCAATGCGAGCACCGCTTCATCCGCATTATGCACTTCGACTAAGACGTCTAAGCCGATCTCTTTTGCAAAGCCATGTAAGTCACGCATCTGTCCGTATTCCAGACAAGCGACAATCAACAACACCGCATCGGCCCCGGCCAAACGTGCTTCGGCAATTTGCCGTTCATCAATAATAAAATCTTTACGAATCGTGGGCAGCGTAACGGCCTCGTGCACGCGCTTAAGATGATCTAAATGACCAAAGAAAAAGCGTTCGTCCGTTAGCACCGAACAACAATGAGCGCCACCTAACAAATATTGATAAGCGATCACCACCGGATCGTAGTTCTGGACGAAAACACCTTTCGATGGACTACCCTTTTTGCATTCAGCAATAACGTGAATGGTGTCATTCGCTGGCCGTTTCAAAGCCGAACGAAATCCCCGACAGGCAGGCAAATCACGTAGCACTCCGCGATCCACCGGAGGTAATGGCGGTAGTTCGGTGCGTTTATGCGCGATTATTTTATCCAGAATCATGCGCGGTATGTTGAAAACGGCAGCACGTCGTCAACCTGGGATGTAAGAGTCCGGAAGTCCGGAGGTCCGGAAGTCCGGAAGTCCCGCGCGATCTGGCGACAAATAATGCACGGGCGTTTACGATGTGGCTGCAGAAATGCTGTAGCCAGTATTGGCCCCAGCATTTTTGTAGCCGCACTTTAGTTATCCCTTGCAGGGAAAAATTATTGATTACGCCAGACTTCCGGACTTCCGGACTTCCGGACCTCCGGACTGGAGGAAGTTCACCCAGGCAACCGAACACGAGCAACAAATAGGCCGTCTGCACCGGTGAGTGTCAACTCAGCACCCAATAAGCGGCACAACCGTTGGCAGAGGGCTAATCCTAAACCACAGTGATCGTCACGACTACGGGCTTTGTCTCCGCGATAATAGGCCTGTCCGAGTTCTTTGGTGTCGATTTCGCCGGTGTAGGAATTGCTGACGGTTATTTGGCAGCCATCAACATCTTGGCTGAATTTAATGGTGATGGTCCCAGGGGTACTGCCGTGTGCGACCGCGTTACTGAGTAAATTATCTAAGACCAAACCAAAATGATCTGGCGAAGTTGTACACGTGACAGAGGCCGGAGATTCAACCGTAATGGTTTGTTGTCGCGCTAGGGCGCGTGGTTGCCAACGGTCCATGGCATCGTCGATAAAATCGCCGAGTTCTAATTCGCTCCGTTCTAATGGTTCTTTGCCGGCTTCCAATCGTGCGAGCAATAATAAATTACTGACTTGAGCCTGCATCCGTTCGACGGTGATTAAATATCCGCTAATCGCCAGACTTTCCTCTTTATTGGTGGCTTCCATCTGGCGAAATTCCAACGCGGTTCGCAGTGATGCGACCGGCGTGCGTAATTCATGAGCAATATTCGCGATGGTGGCTTGTTCGCGTTTAAATGCGAGTTCTAATGAATCAAAAAGACCATTGAGACATTCTACCACTCCGTGCAATTCCGTTGGACCGATATGTGGAGGTAAGCGTTTGGTTAAATCTTCAGGCCCCATGACTCTGATCGCGTTGGCTAATTCACGGGCAGGCCGCAAGACGGATGAGTGCAGCAGACGAATAGTGCCAAAGGCGAGTAAGGTAGCGCCGCACCACAGACCCGTCAAAACCCAGGCCATGCGCGCTAACTCATTGTCGATTTGCTCTAAGTCTAAACCGACATAAGCAATGACCCCAGGATCTTTCGGTTTAGATTTTTTCGGCTCTTTTTGGTTTTCATCGGATTTCTCACGGTCATTTATTTTATCACTTTTTTGGTCAACCTTTAGATCAATTTTTTTATCCGTCTCACTTAGATTTATAGACGGTTGCGGTGCAGGGCTGATATTTGGCTCAGCATTTTTATTCGACGTTGAGTTAGCGTCATTGTTCGAGCGCGATGAATCCGATCGCTGATAATTTTGATCGCGATCTTTATTGCCGTCTTTGTCTTCGCGTTGAAGACGGATGGGTAGAACACGAAGGTATTGTCCATTATGAAGCACTTTCGTAATGGCTTGACCGCGCTTGTTTTCGTCATCAATGTTGCCAGTAAAAGCCACGGTTAAATCATCTTCGGGCGCTAACGAAGATGAACGATGTAATTCGCTGCCATCACCGGCACTGACCACGACCAACACCATACGACGTTGTTCATTGGGACCACCGCGTTCGATGCGCCGTCGTGCTTCTGCCGAGGACCAAGAATTTCGCCAAAACTCTACTGAGGCCATGGGTTCGAAGTGACGTAACCGTTCAGCGCGGCTAATTAATTCACGATCAACCTCACCCATTAAGACGGACTTGGTGATGAGCCAAACCGCCAAGGCCGCAATTAATACCACCGCAGAAGTTACGCCAATAACGGCCACACTGACTCGTCGATTTAAACTCGCCGCAGAATGGCGTGTCGCGGTCACGGTAAACCACCTAATTCATAACCAAATCCACGCCGCGTATGTAAAACGGGCTGCGCACCCGGAGGGTGCAATTTACGGCGTAGGCGCATAACTAATACTTCAATCGCATTTTGTCCGGTATCATCTTCATTGTCGTACAATTGTTTTGCTAATTCGGAACGACTGACGACTTCACCGGGACGGGCGAGTAAATAATCAATGAGCGCATATTCTTTCGGCGTGATATGTATGCGGCGACCGCCACGGCGAGCACTATGCGATACCGTATCAATTTCGAGGTCACCAATTAACACGATGGGATCAGCTCGGTGATGACCACGGCGCAACAACATGCGCAAACGCGCTAATAATTCAGCGACGGCAAAGGGTTTGGTTAAATAATCATCAGCGCCGGCATCAATGCCTTCAACGCGATCGGGAATCGCGTCGCGCGCCGTTAACATTAAGACCGGGACTGAGGAACCAGAGGTGCGCAAACGCCGCAGAATTTCAAGCCCATCCATCCCTGGCATCATGCGATCAAGAATAATAAGATCGTGTTCGGCTTCTCCGGCCATGCGCCACCCTTCGGTGCCGTCGGCGGCCGTATCGACTTCATAGTCCTGTGCGCGCAAACCTGCGGCTAAGGTTTCACGTAAACGATCATTATCTTCAATCAACAACAGTCGCATGATTAACCACCACCCGCAGAGGCGGCTGCAGCACTTAATTCATCGATCGGTACGTTGACCACGCGTAAGGCAGGCAATCCAATGACGCGCACGGGTGGACGCACCACGCACCATAAACGATCAGGATTACGAATACGATCATCTGCCGCCATCACGCGCCAGCCATCGCGTAAAACGCCAATGCCAGCAGGATGATAAACATAGGCTTTTGCGCCATAGGGCCCCGCCGTGCTGAGACCAGAGCGATCAAGAATTTTTAAATCGTTGGGCATTCTCCCCATGGACGTCTGATAGGCCAATAAATCCTCTGCCATAGACAATAAATCATTGGGAGCGTCGGTTTCTGGCCACGGCGGTATTTGCACATCTTTTTTGGTCGAGCGTTGATCGCCGCAGCTTAAGAATGATAGGCATATAATACCGGTTAAACCGAGCATCATCAGTGATGGCATACGCGTGGAAATCATGGTTTATCCTTTGCCGCAGGTTCTGCTGCGGGTAGGGCCGGTGTTTCTGGTGTAACTGGCTGGCCAACATTGGTCGTCGTCAATTGGGTGAGGTGACGCTGTAATAAACCCTTTTGAACAGCGGCATCTAAACGTTGCATCTCACCGCGTAATTGCCGACTCAAGTCAGATAATTCGTCCGGATTGCGCACGACTTGTGGCGTGAGAAAAACTAACAATTCGGTTTGCGCTTTGGTTGATTCAGTGCGGCGAAATAAAGCGCCCAATAACGGAATATCGCCCAGTAGTGGTACTTTAGAAACGGTTTCACTGAGTCGATCGGTGACTAAACCACCAATGACTGCTGTTTGTCCATGTTCTACGACTACCCGCGTGGTCATGGTGCGCTTATTAATGATGGGAGATTCAACGCCAGGGGCGACGGATATGCCGACTTCAGAAAGTGCCGACAGTTCTTGGGTCACATCTAAAACGACCAAGCCTTGAGAATTAATTTGCGGGGTGACGGTTAGAATAATACCAACATCACGTCGGTCGAACGTGCTGGTAACATTATTGTTTTGGTCAGTTCGCGAGCCGTTGATAACGGGCACTTCTTGACTGACATTCACCGTGGCTTCGCGATTATCCGTCGTGAGAATATAGGGACGTGATAAGACGTCAAAGTTGGAATTGGTGGCTAAGGCTTTAATCGATGCGCGAAAATCTGTGTTTTCGATTAAAAAGCCATTCATACCTAAGGCGGGATCAAACAAGTTGAAATTTGAAAACACATTACTTTGTGAGGCGCTATTTTTTGGTCCGCCAAATAATTCTACGCCAATATCGACTCCTTTTTCAATCGTTACTTCAGCAACCAGTACGCGTACTAATACTTGACGCATGGGTTGATCTAGATCTTCCAATAAAGCACGGATGCGGGCAAAATTGCGCTCGGGTGATAACACCATCACCGAATTACTGGTGGAATCGGCAACCACACGTACTTGGCCGGAAAGGTCTAAGGCAGAGTCGCCTCCTGCTGCGGGAGCGGTTCGTGAAGGAGTAACAGCATTGCTGCTATTGGTGCTGAAGCCGCTACTGCTGGTTGGTTGTGGTGTCGTTGTTGCTGCACGCGTTTGTCCCGCAGTGCGAATTCCATTGGTCGTATTCGTTCCGCTTTGAATGCCGGTGAATAATTCATTCATCGAAACCGCTAAATCAGCAGCTTTTCCGTTTTTTACATGATAGAGCAACACGCCATCGCGGGCTGAATTATCAACATCAAGTTTAGATACCACTTCGCTCAGCATGACGAGCGCTTCAGGTGACGCGCGAATAACTAAACTGTTGGTGCCACTGTCTGCGGCGGCAACAATTTCAATTTCGCGGGCTTGGGTTGATGAGGCTTTGTCGCGGTTGCTACTCGATGAATATTGCGACTGAGATCTATTTTGTTGTTTGCCATAGACCGTATTAATAATTTGGGCGACTTTTTCTGCATCTGCATGAGAAAGCTGGAATACGCGCACCGAATGTACGCCGCCAACTGCGCGGTCGATAGCTTGAAGAATAGCGGCAATTCGTTTTATGTGCGATTGGGTGTCGGTTAAAATTAAGACGTTGCTGCTTTCGTTCGCAGCAAGCGTGGCCGAAGTAGCATTTAACAAAGGCAGTAAATTTTCAGCTAAATCTTTTACCGTAGCAAATTGCACCGGCATGACCTGGGTTACCATTTGGTCTGTATCGGGAATGGCACTGGGATCGGTACCAAAAAAGACGGGCAAATTATGTTCGCGGGCGCTTGGAAGTGGAACCACATGTAGCGTTCTTTCGCGTACAATGGCGGCGAAACCCTGAGTTATTAAAACGCTGTTGAGCACCTCAATTGCTTCTTTAGGACTTACTGGTTGTTTGGCGACTAAGGTAATGGGTGCGGGTAAGTCCACCGGATTAGCAATAATATAACCAGCTTTTTCCGATAAATAATCCAATACCTGGCGTAAAGTCGCACCACGGAACTCCAACACGAAAGTGGCTTCAATCGGATTAACGATCGGCTGTGGCGGCGGAACCGGATCAACGCCAAGCAGCGGTAATCCGCACGCGAGACAGAGAAGAGCAGAAGAGAGTGAAGAAACCTTCATATGATAGTCCTAATTATTTCTTTTCGCGTTGTTGGCGCAAACGTTCCAGAATGGCTTCGTGGGCGGGATCCGAATTCGGAGCGGGCACTTTGAACGGTGTGGCGTTTATTTTTGCAGGGTCGGATTTGGGATCATTGCTTTTATCATTACTTTTGTCGTCCGAAGCGGATTTTGCAGAAGAGCGAGTGCTTGTCTTAGTGGGGGCAACCGTTGTAAAACGGTTTCCGATGGCTTCGCCAAGTAAGGTGTTGCCCACCACAATGTGGCGTTCGCCGGTACTGTCGGTGACCATCATGCCACTGGCATTAATCGCCGTCACGGTCAACGCGTCGATCGTTTCGCCAACCGCTATCTGACGTTCTTCGGCGCGACTTAAATGGCGAATAAAACCAACTGACTGTCTATTGGTGGTGACAATGCCGACTAAAGCCCAACCAGGATCAATAACTTTGGGCGGTGGCGGGGCGAGTTCTTCTTTTTTAGTTATGGTTTCCGGACGTGGTGGTCGGCGATCGGCTAAAAATGGTTTGGCTGCAATAGTTTCCGTATCAAAGGTGGATTCACGCTGGTGTGGTTTCCAGGCCGTGGTTCCGTCAGGCACGGAACGTCCAGGCCGTGCGTTCTCTGCTACCATGCGCGTCGATATAGTGAGCGACACGTCTAAATGATTTTTTCGTGCGTCGCTTGAGGACCATTCACTGCGCTCAATAGCCAATGGCATGTCGGCTTGTTCTAACTGTGCAAGGAAAGCGGTAACTTGTTCGTGTGAACCACGACCACTGACGCCCAGGCGCAAGATATCATAAATCTGATCATTCGTCGCCGGAATAACCTGCCCGCCACTTACGCTGTCGATAATAAAACCACTGGCACTTGCTTCATTTGCTAAGGTGCGCTGCAGACGGAAGCGCGCCTGATCACCATTATCAAGTAAACCAGCCGCGTGTTGTGTGCGCCATGCGGTCATTATTTGTGACTGTCTATCAATTAAAACGTTCGCTTCACCGACTTTGCGTTGTGCATCGCGGGTATGTTTTTCAACGGCAGCGAACCACAGCATGGTTGGTTGCACGACCATGCTGTCGAGTAACCACCCGCCGACTAAGAGAGCAATGGTGCCCGTTAAGAGACGTTCACGCTTCTGCATGACGACCTCCAGCCGCAGCCGTTGCCGGTTTTGGTGCGCTTGGACGTGTGGTTGATGGGGTGCCAGCTGGTGCAGGCGTGGCGTCTTGCAGACGCAATAATAATTCAAAGACCACGGTTTTTGCTTCTTTACTGGGACTGCGCGAGCTGCGCACTTCGGCAAAAGCAACCCGCGGATCGGCGCGTAGGCGTTCTAAATAGGTCAGCATGCCCGCGCGATCATTAGCGGAAGCTTCGACGATGGTGTCTTCACCCAAACTTTGACGCACACGTACTAAACGAATTTGTTCTTTAGCATCTCCGGGTGGCAAAGCCTTGGACAGTGCATGTATGCCTGGCGCTAACGAGTCGCGTTTATCCAGCCACGGGCCAATTTCTTTCATATCACTGCGACGGGTGGTTAATGCTTCTGCTAGGGGACGTAAACGTTCTGCTTCGGCTAAGGCGGCATCACGTTCACTGACGGCATCATGGACACTGAAGGCAATGGCTGCGGCAATGACAACGATGACGCCAGCGGCTAACATGGCGAGCCGCACGCCAGGTCGGGTTAATAAAGCTTGGGCTGCGGCGACACTGGGGCGCAAGAAATCAATCGCCATCCCAGGCGCGGGTCCTCCGGCTGATTTTTCACTCATGCCTAAACGCATGCGTTCACGAATGAGGCTCGCCGCAAATCCAGGTGCCTGGGTCGGCCCTAAGGCGGCTATGCCGGTGACTTGTCCGCGATCGAGCGAAATAAGACACGCATCTCCATTAATTAGAACCTGTCCGCCTTCTGGAGTTGGCACCGCTAATTCAGCGACATGGATTGAATCAACGGTGTGACCTTGGGCGGCGGCTGCTTTACGAATGGCTTCCAGGGTATTTTTTGGCAGTGCCATTAATAGCACTTGGCAGCGGCCATCACGTGCTGGTGGTAATAACGCATCAATGGCGACTGGTCCCAATGGCGAAAATGCGCGATCAGCGCGCAGTCGTGCCGCGGCTTTTAAAGCGGGCTCAGCCGCAGGTGGTAATATTTCCATGCGAAACGACACGTAGCGTGCCGGTACCGCAACAGCGACGGCTTTACTGGTGGTGGTGCCGCGTAACGCGGAACCATCCCACAATAATGCGGTTGCCATATCCGGGCGTAAAAAACGGGTCGTGCGCATAATCAGTTTCGTTCTGTCGTCAGTAAGGTCAGGAGGTCGTTTTCGGAAACTTGTCGGCGAAGTTGTTGCGGTGAAATCCAAGGGAACGGCCAGCCAGCGGAATTAGTGGAGCGTAATTGAGATAGGTATGGAGTACCATTTGAACAATCGATGCGGGCTTCTAAACGATGCCAACCTGCTCCACTGTTTTCGACGGCAATAATATCGGCGCGTAATTGATAAGAACCACTCGTGAGGTAGGCTCCTGCTTCACGAGTTTGTGCACGATTAAGTGCGCGCACCAGCCAGGCGGGATTTGGAGTAAAGGTGGCTGGTCGAGCTGCCAAAATAGCATTGGCAATTTCGCTACTGACTAAGTTGCGTAAAATAGTTTCAGGAACTGACCAAGCATCAATTAATCCGAGTCGACCCTCCGCGCCTTTAAAATTATTCCAGACCACCAGTATTTCATCATCGCTCAGTGTCAGTGCGTTGACAAAATCTAAACGATTTGCAAAAGGCGCACCATTACGCATTTGTTCCGTCAGTATATTGCCTCGCTCTTCACCAAATAATCCAATCAAACGAGCCTGTGGTTGCCGCATTCTGCGTGGATCGCTGACAATCTCGATACGCTCTTCACCGTCAATATTCGTAGCGGGTTCGCGATTATCGACGCTCATCAAATCGCGCAGGCCCAAGGTAAGTTGCCCATTTCCATCGCGATCTTCGCCTGGATCCAGCCGCCCATTATGGTTGGCGTCTTCTCCGAAAAATAAATTATCCGTTACACCACGTACTAAACGCAATTCATCCACCGTTTGAAATGGACCATTGCGTGGTGCATAAGGCACGGGCGCACCTTGATAGGCGGCATCCGGGGCTTCAGCGCCAATATCATTATAGACTTCTTCGTCCACATCGCGCCAATCCATAATGGCAGCGGCAACCTCGTCGGTCATGCCGGGAATGGCCATTAGGACAGGGAAGGCAGCATTCGAGGCGTCAATTTTTCCTGCTTCACGAATAAGATCATAGACCATTTTTTGGCCATAGGGATCGCGGCCTAATACCACTACCGCGCAGTTGCCAACGGTTTCGCCAGTCGATGTGACACTGACTAACCCAGGTAAAACGCCAGCGGCTTGCGAACTGGCCAAATCATTAACGGCAGCGCGCATAACGCCGATGGCGGCTTGGCGACATTGTTGTTCGGCGATGGCCGTATCTTGCACGCGCAACCGATGTTGCGCACCATCGGCCATGACCACGGCGATAATAGCAACCACTAATACCACCAGCAACGTAATTAAATACACGGTGCCTGCGCGCGATGGCGAATGCGTATAAGAGAAAGTCATATAACTGGTTCCACCGCAACGGGAATCAACGCCGATTGCGGTAAATCAATAATGATAACATGGCTGGGTCCAGGCGTGCCGTCAGCTAAGCGATAGGCATAGGTGATGCGTAAAGCGCGAGGGAAATAACTATTAAGAAAACTATCAAATGACGCATACCAACTGCCGCCGTCGCGCGCTTCTATGCGAAGTTGGGCTAAATTACCGAGCATGACTTCGTCGTAGGTGGTTGGTGTCAAATTGGTGGACAGTACATTGGCATCGCTTTGTCGTACCCATTCTAAGGCACCGGTCGTGATATTTTCACGCACGCTCCAAGTAATTAAATGTTGTCCGGCATCTGCTGCGCGTTTAGCAATATGCGGAGCAATAACGGGCGCGGCGTCGCGAAAAACGATCAGTGTACTGCCCTCACGACTATTTAGATTCGTGCTTTCCAGTGATAATTGCGCGCCGCCCACTTCGGCAATTTGTGGTGCGGCTTGAACATCATCAGTAAATATGGTGAAAGCCACGTGTTGCATCGCGAGTGGTTCAAGTACCGCGTGCGCCTGGCGTTCAGCGCGTAATGCGCCGACTAAGGCTGGCGATACGGCGGCCATGACTAACGCCATCACCAACAACGATAAAATAACTTCGAGTAATGAAAATCCGTGACGAGCAGCCATCATAGCGTGCTCGTTGTTATCGGCGTGACGATGGTTTCTAGTGTGACTCGTTGCGGATCGAGTGGATTGCCCCACAGCACGCTTACGCGCAAGGTTGATAAATACGGATCGCGCCACGGGGTAATGACGACTTCCCAACGAAAATCGACGGCGTCTTCTCCGTCTGTAACGGCATCGCAATTGCCGCTTTTTCCACTGCCGCTCCAGGAACTTTCAGCCACCATCAGCGCCAAACGACTTTGCGCCACGCGTAAGGCCACATCTTGATTGCGTACTTGGCTAACGCCTCGCAGCGATGCGCTGATGCCTGCTAAAGCGACGGGTAATACCAACGCTAAAATCATGATGGAAATAAGGACTTCAATTAAAGTGAAGCCGTAGTGAGGCTGTTTGAAATAGCGCTGGGCGTGGGTCATTGGAGCATCGCTTCACTGCTCACGCGTAAGCGATCTTCCAAAGGGAAACTAGCGCTGACGGTTGGCAATTGGGCGCCACCATAAATGCGCACCATGGCAAAGCGATTTTTCGACGCGATGGTAAATAAGCCAGGCAAGTCGCAGCGGCGATCTGGGTAAAATAAGACATCAATATAATTACTAGTGTTGACTAGGCTCTTGGCACCATCGGCTTGTTCAAATAAGAGCGACACCTGATCAGCGCCAACTTTCAGCGAAGTCATCGGGGTTTGTTTGGTGGTCGATAAACCCGTAATTGAATCCAGCGGTTCTATCAGCGTGGTTAATTCAACTAAATCAACGCGCAAACGCACGACTTGCGTTGAGGTGGTCGCTAATTGCTGACACTCCCGCGCTTGATCGCGTAAACGCTTGGCGGCTAAATCAACCGCTGCCGTATCGCGCAAACCACCCATGCGCGTCGCGACTAAAGCAGAACCAATGCCAATAATAACTAACACCAACAGTAATTCGAATAACGTAAATCCCTGATTGGCGTTATGGTTGGCGGTATTGCGTGACACCAACGACCACCGGCGCGCAAGCAAAGAGCTGCGCGTGCTGTGAAGCACCGTGGTGGTCGTTGGGACGGTCATTTTTCAGCCCAATTGGTGATGTCGTCACCACCGCCTTCGCGCGTATCGGGGCCGTTCGACCATAAATCAAATCCCTCTTGGCGCTGCTGACCTGGGTAGCGATAATTCCACGCGCTTTCCCACTGATCTTTTGGAACGGAACTGCCATCAAGGTAGGGACCCTGCCACGCTTTGGATTTATCGCCGCTGGGGCGTTCGACTAAAGCGCGTAAACCTTCGCTAGCGCTGGGAAATCGTCCCATATCGATTTCAAAGCGATTTAATGCTAAATTGAAATTTTGCAGTTGAGTGCTGGCAGCCTTTATTTTTGCCGACTGACTTTGACCAACAAAACGCGAACCAACGATGCCAGCCAGCACGGCGAGAATCACTAGAACGAGGAGGAGTTCGAGGATGGTGAAACCCGATCGGGAAGTCCGGAAGTCTCGTGGGCTGTTAATTATACGGAACATGACAGATCCTTTATCGCATAAGAGAAGCAAAAGACTTCCGGACTTCCGGACTCCCGGACCTCCGGACGGGGGCAATGATGAATAATCATTTAATCGCACTCCATAAATCAAAGATGGGTAATAACATGCCGATCACGATGCCGCCGACGAGGGTGGCCATGATGAGCAGCAGGATTGGTTCGGCTAATGATACGAGTGTACGTAAGCGGCGATCTAAATCGCGTTCACTCGTGTCAGCTAAACGTAATAATTCTTGGGGTAGGCGTCCGCTGTTTTCAGCGACGGCTAACGCTTCGAGCGCGGTAGGGGGTAACATGGCGCCCATGCCGGCAAGCGCATTGCTGAGCGTTTCGCCTTGGCGCACGCGTTCAATCGCCTCGAGCAAGGCGCTGGATAACGATGCATTGCCAATTGCTTCACGCGAAACCGATAAAGCGTGCATTAAAGGGACACCCGCTTTGAGTAGCGTTCCCAACATCCGGCAGAAACGTACGCGTGCGAGAGTGGCTTTGACTTCGCCAATTCCGGGCAAACGCAATTGTACCCGTTCCCACCATGCGGCTCCTGCCGGATTGGCGAGTACGGCTTTGCCAGCAAAAAAAGCGATAACGAGGGCCAGTATAATAATCCAACCGTGGTGCACTAAGAGATTACTGGCCTGTTGAATGAGTTGAGTTAGCCAAGGTAATTCGCGGTTGAATGAGGCAAACAACGTGGCGAAGCGTGGAATAAACCACACCAATAAAAAAGACACCACGCCACCGGCAATGATTAATAACAACGCGGGATAGATCAGCGCTGCACCAACACGTCCAACCAATTCTTTGCTGCGTTCCAAATAATCAGCGACTTGTTCTAGGACTAATTCTAAAAATCCACCGGCTTCACCAGCGCGCACCATGGCAATAAAGACCGGCGGAAATAATTTACCTTGCGCCGCCATGGCGTCGGCCAGTGAAGCGCCATCGCGCACACGGACATGAATTGCCGACCACGCGGCTTTGGCCGACGGGTGCTTTGATTCTCGTTCAATAACCGTCAAAGCACGCGATAACGGTACGCCTGCCGCAATGAGTCCGCCAAGCGATCGCGCAAAGGCTAACACTTGTGCCGCTGGAATGCGTGTCCCTAACAAACCACCCGTACTAGCCGGTTTAACTTCGGTCGGCACCAAACCCTGCGCTTCAATCGCCCGTTGAGCCGCAATAGGGTCATCCGCTTCGATACGTCCGCTGCGTGAATGTCCATCATTTGCCAACGCCACATATTCAAATGCAGGCATGGGACCACCGTTGCGTTGATTGGACGGGACTTATTTGATATAGGAAATAGGAATGAAAAATCATTGTCCTATCGTTCCTGCATGCGTATTGCGTAAGACTTCAGCGAGTGAGGTGCGGCCTTCGCAGACTAAACGTAAGCCATCATCGCGCAGCGAAATGAGACCATCTTTTTGTGCCGTATCGCGTAGTTTTTGCGTTGATGCTCGTTCGCTGGCGGCATGCCGCAGGACGGGGCTCATCGGCATAGTTTCGACAATGGCACTGCGTCCACTGTAGCCAGTGCCGTTACATTGGCGGCAACCAATAGGTCCAAAAATATCACCGCTATGGCCGTTGAGCACAGTGAGTGCGTCGTCACGTTGTGCGCCAGACAGTGGTTTTTTACAATGAGAACATAATAAACGTACTAATCGTTGCGCGATGACGAGCTCTAAAGTCGAAGCTACCAAATAGGGCTCAATGCCCATATCGACTAAACGCGTCACCGCACCAGGGGCATCGTTGGTATGCAAGGTTGATAAAACTAAATGGCCAGTCAGTGACGCTTGTACGGCAATTTCAGCCGTTTCACGATCACGAATTTCGCCGATCAGAACGACGTCGGGGTCATGACGTAAGATGGCCCGTAATCCTTTAGCAAAGGTTAATCCCGTACGGGTATCGACTTGAATTTGGTTAATCCCGTCCAATTGGTATTCGACCGGGTCTTCGATGGTGACGATTTTTAAATCGGGTGTATTAATCCGCGTCAACCCAGCATACAGCGTGGTAGTTTTTCCGCTGCCCGTTGGTCCCGTAATTAACACAATGCCATGTGGCAATTCTAAGGCCTTTTGAAAAATAGTGAGGTCACGGCCAACCATGCCGGTGCCGCCTAAACCAACTAATGCGGCTGAACGATCGAGTAAACGCAGCACTACGGCTTCGCCATGTAACATGGGAATGATACTGACACGCACATCGACATCGCGGCCAGATAAACGCAGTCGAATACGACCGTCCTGGGGCAAACGTTTTTCAGCAATATCAAGACTCGCAAGAATTTTTAGGCGTGAAACAATGGCAGCCTGCAAGCGTCGAACCTCGGCGGGTAATTTGGCTTCAACTAATTCACCGTCGACGCGATAGCGAACCGCAAACCGCCCTTCAAAGGGTTCGAAGTGCACGTCCGTGGCGCGGCGTTCGAGGGCTTCCAGTAATACTTGATTAACTAAGCGAATAATGCTGGCGTCTTCCGCCGCATCAGCGAGATCAACTTGTGATTGAGCCTCTTCGCCTTTGCTATCAATGAGGCTTTGCACGGTATCAGCACCGACGCCTAAATGTTCACGCAGTGCGGTGTGTAATATTAATCGCGGGGCGACCACGATATCGGGCAATACTCCGCCACTGGCTACGCGGACAGCATCTAATGCTGCGGCATCAAATGGATCAACGACGGCAATTGATAACGTGGTTGGATCATCGGTTGGTAACGGCAAGGCGCGTGCCGCAGCCCATATGCGCAGCGGAATTTTCGCTAACCATTGAGGTTCGGGGATTAATTCAGTTGGTGCGGTGACAACGCGCAATCCAAGCAATGCACCAAAGGCAGCGGCGATTGCGCTATCGTCAGCGACATCAGCAAATGCTTCAATAATACTGGCGCCGTTGGTGATGCGATCGACCACCGTTAGGCGTTGTTGTGGCGATAACGCTAAATATTCACCAAGTGGTTCAATGACCGTTGGAATATTGCTTCGTGAAAAGGTTGGTGGCAGCATGAATCAGAATTTCTTAGAGCTTACAGCAGATGAGCGGTAAGCAGATGAACAGGAGGCTAATGAGTAAAGACGACATGCAGACAAGAGAAGTATACGGTCGGCGGATCTCCTGTTGTTGTGCAAAGAGTTTGCCCACCTCAGGTGTATGGTTCGCGTGGTTGCCGTGACAAACTTCTAAACATCATCACCTAAAACTCATCGACGTGCATCATTATCTGCTGCGTCGATGAGATCTGATATCAGAGTCGTTTTTAGGTTGTTATTCCAGGGTGCCGCGCTCGACCATCATCGATTCTTGTTGCGGAGTCAGGACTGAGCGCAGTTCATTTTGGGCGTTTTTTAGTAAGGTGCTAAAGCTTTCTCGCGCTTTGCGTAATCGCGTTAATGCACTAACAATTTCAGTTTCGTTCGCTTGTTTATCTGCATTGAGTGTTTTTAGAGTTTTGGCTGCTTCTTGGATTTCTTTGACCGTTGGTTCGAGTTCGGTGTCGCCGAGTAACATTTGTGGATTGAAAAAAGATGAAGGACCACGATCGCCTCGACCAAATGGAGAACCGCTGCGTCCACCAACATCAACCATGCCGCGTTGTGATTGTAAATTTTCTACACGTTCAATGAGTGGCTGAATGGCGGCGAATTCTTCAGGGCTCAATCCGAATTTTTTATTTAATTCAGCCATGCTGGAAGCTTTGCCTTCAGCAATGCGTTCGCGAATTCTTGGCGCTTCTTTTTCCATGCGCTTTGCCATCACTTCGCGCATTTTTTCTTGGCCTTCGGGCGAATTCATATCAACGCCCTTTAATTCAGGATTTTCTTCCTGCATGCGTTTAAAGAACTCTTCGCGTCCACCGCCACGACCTTGATCACCACCGCGATTACCTTCTTCGCTCTTTGGTTTGTCATTCTTTGGCGGCGTTTCTTCGGCACAGAGTGCGGTTGGAATCACCAAGGCGGCAATTGCCATAATATGGGTCAATTTAAACATGGTTTTCTCCTTAGGTAGGAAATGATCAGCGTCAGTGCTGACGATGTTCTATATGAGGAACCGACCCATTGATTGCGTCAGACCTGTCAGCGAATGGTCAGGTATTCCTCGGTGGGTGACGCCCTTTGACTGGTCCGACGTCTGATGTCCGAGGTCGAATCAGACAAGACCTCGCTCATGAGTCAGGGCGAAAGATCAAGGTGTGATGTCTGTTTTGGCCTGTCTTTGGCTTCGGACATTGGACGTCGGACGTCGGACCTAGCGAAAGCACCGACCAGAAGAAAGAGCTAGGTCTTGCTTAACGTGGGTGGTCTATAGCCTCCCTCGCCCCTACTAAGGAGTTCTGGTTCTTTATGATTCGTGTAGAAGCCCGTTCTGGTGAGCCCCTCGAAAAGACCCTGCGTCGCTTCAAAAAGCGCTGCGAAAAAGAAGGTCTGACGAAAGACATCAAGAAGAACATGTACTACGACAAGCCGAGCGAAATTGCGCGCCGTGAATCGCGCAAGCTCGAAAAGCGCTTGATGCAAGAAAAGCTCGAAGCCAAAGCCGCTCTGCGTCACCGCTAAGCGATCCGATGTGCTGACGCGAGTTGCTCAGGAAATGCCTGAGCGACCACGCTGTATTTTCTAACCCTCGCCTCATTAGGCGGGGGTTGTTGTTTTTACTGGGATTGCAGCATGCAGAAATGACGGTCGCAGATTCTCCTTCGTGGTTAATTGAATTACCGACCTGCGCTTCGACGAATACCTGGGCGTTAGACCATATTCAGGCGCTCGCACACGGTTCCTGCATTTATACCACGCAGCAAACCGCTGGTCGCGGACGCATAGGAAAAACGTGGGTCGCACCGCCTGGGGTAGTGACGGCGAGTTTCGTCATTGAATTAGCGCAAAAAGTATCGGTGACCCAATTAGCCTTGGCCGCAGGCCTAGCGTTGGTGCACGTGGTTGATGACCTGGGAGTCAAACCGCCAGCACAGATGAAATGGCCCAATGATTGTTACGTGAATGGCCGTAAATTAGCAGGCGTATTATGCGAACGGTCAGCGGGACAATTAGATCGCGTCGTGATTGGCGTTGGGCTCAATCTTGATCCGCAGTGGCAACAACTGTCGCGTGATTTGTGGCCAGTCAGCGACCCAACCACCATGACCGCGAGTATTGCTGCTTATGTAGCTGACAAAAAAAAGCCGCCGACACCCCTGACGGTGTTGACTGCCGTGCGACGATATTTAATGGAAGGCACCGGCTTGTTAGCGGTGGGTGGTTGGGATCGTTTATTGCCACATATTCGCTCACGTGATTGGTTACTCGGCCAAACCATCAGCGTCACCGTCGGTAGCGAAACCCATCGCGGGGTTGCGGCCGGAATTGACGCCGCCGGATGTTTGTTGCTTGATAGCGGCGCAGCGAAACCCCAGGCCCTGACCAGTGGAACGGTCACGGTCGAGAGTTAGTGGATCAAACCGAACGCGCTGGCTAGCGACTTTCTCCTTGGGCGGCCCGGTAACGCTTAGTAAAAGTGCGCCATGCGTAACCGCTCATTTATGATGTTGTCCATGTTCGTTCTATTGGCCGTGCTCAGCATCAGCAGTAGCGGCTGTGCCCGTTCACCATCCAACGACGGTGTTTCGCGTATCCAATCGCCGACGTTAAGTGAACCAGTTAGCGACACGGGTCTACAGCAGGAAAGTAAATCGTATCAACGCTTTGATCCGTGACGCTTGAGGAGTGAGGTAGAAACCTCTCATTACAGAATAATGCAATGAATGGGAGGCGCGTATTCGTACATTGTGATTTATTAGTATTTTACCGTACGTTGTTTAGTTCAAGCGTCATCAAAAAAAAGAGGACGGAAATGTTCCGGCCTCTCTGAGTGAATTTTATTTAGCTGAAAAAATTACCGCGTCTGTTATCCCAACGCCGCTTCAACTTCCACCGCTGCGGCATAATCAATGCCTGGGACTTCGAAGCCGAATAATTGGCGGAATTCGCGTTTGAAGCTGGGGTAGTCGCTGAGGTTCATCAGGTTTTCTGAGGTGACTTGTTCCCACAATTTTGCGGTGGCTTCTTGCACGTCGGCGCGCATTTCCCAGTCGTCGACGCGGATGCGGCCAACGTCATCGAGTTTTGGGGTTTTGCCTGGGGCTAAATGATCTTTCCATAAACGGACCATTTGTTCGATGGTGCCTTCGTGGCAGTTTTTGTCCTTCATCACTTTGTAGAGCAAACTGATGTAAAGAGGGACCACGGGAATCGCGCTGGAGGCTTGAGTGACCAAGGCTTTATTGACACTCACGTAAGCTGAGCCGCCAAGTGGTTTCAACACTTTTTCGGTGATGGTTTTGGCTGTGGCTTCTAAGTGATCTTTGGCGCGGCCAATGGTGCCGGCACGGTAAATAGCGTGGGTTAATGCGGGTCCGATGTAGCTATAAGCGACAGCGCGGCAGTTGGGGGCCAACAGGTCGGCGTCTTTGAGTGCTTGCATCCACAGCAGCCAATCATCGCCACCCATGACTTTGATGGTGGCTTCGATGTCGGTTTCTTCGGCTGGTGCAATAGTGATGGGTTTAATGACTTCGGTGTCGAGGTCGACGGTTTTACTATTATATGCCGGTCCAATTGGTTTCAATGTGCTGGTATAGGTGACGCCGGTTACGGGATCGGTGCGTTTTGGCGTGGCCACGCTGTAGACGATGCAGTCCAATTTGCCGAAGCGGGCTTTTAATGCGGCGATCACGGCATCTTTGCCGGTTTGAGCAAAAGCGTCGCCATTAATGGTTTCAATCGTTTTACCGCTCGCTTTTGCTGCGCGGTGGACTTCGGCTAAGTTATAAAATCCACCCGAGCCAGCTTTGGCGTCTTTACCTGGGCGTTCAAAACATGCGCCCAATACTTTTGCACCGTGACCCCAAGCTAAGGTAATGAGCGATGACAGGCCGTAACCGGCGCTCGATCCGATGACCAGGGCATTACCGATGCCTTTGCCTGGCCCACCTTTAGTAGCGATGTCGATTTGGCGTTTCACGTTCGCTGCGCAACCAGTTGGATGCGCGGTGAGACAGATAAAACCACGGATGCGGGGATTGATGACGGCTTCGGCCATGGGGTAACTCGCTTTCGGGCGGGAACCTTCTCTGGGACGTAGGGGGAGGGCAAGGGAGGAGTGGGTTTGCCGGGCTGGGTCATGGGGGAATGGTTCGAATCGGATCTGAGTAGTGGCCAAAGGATGCCATGAGGGAGCAACGTTGGCTTGTGAGAGGGAGAATGTGATGTCAAAAGTGATTTTTTAATGCGCATTGCTCATCTTGGGACCTGTTTTGAAAGCAAAACACGCTCAACTCTGACGATGTTGTCCTAAGTGCGCGTTGATCGGCACCTTTAGTTGAGCTTTTCACCGCTCTCGGGCCGTTTGGGCACACTAGAGCAAGCCGTCCAGACTAAAAAATCACATTATGTGACGACAAATGACAAGATGAGCGCCAATGACTAAAACTATAAACCTAGTTGAATATAATTAGGAAGAGATCAAGGCGGCTTGCTGAAATTATACTAGACTTTCCTGTTCAGATCAGCATCTTGCGCAACCCGACCTTCCATCGGCGTTCCACTTCCCCGGTCATCAGCGTTCTTTGCGCTAACTGACCTAGTCTTGAGGCCATCCATGCTCCAGAAAACTACCTCCGGCGGCGATAAGATTATTCAATGCTTAGAACGCGAAGGCGTTGAAGTCATTTACGGCTATTCTGGCGGCGCGGCGATGCCGATCTTCGACGCCTTAGTCGACTCGAAAATTAAATTTGTGCTCGTTCGTCATGAACAGGGCGCAACTCACATGGCGGATGGTTATGCGAGAGCCACCGGCAAACCCGGCGTGGTGTTGGTGACTTCTGGCCCTGGCGCAACCAATTGCGTCACGGGCTTATTAACGGCATTGATGGACTCGGTGCCCATGATCGTGCTCACGGGCCAAACTATTACGCCGATGTTGGGTAAAGACGCTTTCCAAGAAGCTGACGTGACCGGCATTACTTATCCCGTGGTCAAGCACAGCTATTTGGTCAAGAACGCTGCCGATATTCCACGCGTGATGAAAGAAGCATTTTATATTGCCACCAGCGGCCGACCAGGTCCGGTGTTAATTGATTTGCCGAAAGATATTACCCAGGGCCCGTGCAATGCGCCGATGGTCGATGAAGTCCACCTGCCTGGGTATCATATTCCTGGTCGCGCGGACAGCGAATTAATTAAAAAAGCGGCCGCCATTATTTCCAAGAGTAAAAAACCAGTGCTCTACGTCGGTCACGGCGCGGTGATTTCTGGCGCAGGTAAAGCGATTATGTTATTGGCGGAAAAGTTGAATGCGCCAATCGTTAATACCTTATTAGGTAAAGGTGCCTGTCCTGAAGATCATCCGCTGAATCAGGGCATGTTAGGCATGCATGGTACGGCATACGCAAATAAAACCGTTTCTGGCTGTGATATGATCATGGCTATCGGCGCGCGTTGGGATGATCGCATCACGGGAAAGCTCAGCGAATTCTGCAAAGAAGCGACCAAAATTCACATCGATATCGACGTTGCTGAATTTAATAAAATTATTCGTCCCGATGTCAGTTTAGCTGGCGATGCGAAAATGGTGGTCGAAGACTTGCTGCCGTTGGTTGGTAAACTCGACACCGCCGATTGGTTGAAAGATATTAACGGCTGGCGTAAACAATTCCCATTGAAGTACCCGAAAAAAGGTGGTCTGCGCGCACAATATGTGCTCGATCGTCTCGACAAATTAGGTGGTCGTGATTGCATCATAACCACGGACGTCGGTCAGCATCAAATGTGGGCCGCACAATTTTGCTTGACCACGAAGAATCGTCATTGGTTGTCGAGCGGTGGCGCCGGAACCATGGGTTTCGGATTTCCAGCCGCGATCGGTGCCGCGATGGCGACCGGAAAACCAACCTGGTGTGTCGTGGGTGACGGCGGTTTCCAAATGACCTTGTGCGAATTAGCCACGGCGGCGTTACAAAAAGTGCCGGTCAAAATTCTTATTATCAATAACAGCTACCTCGGTATGATTCGCCAATGGCAAGAATTGTTCTTCGACAACCGTTTGTCCGGCGCTGATCTCGAAGGTAATCCAGATTTCGTCAAATTGGCCGCTGCTTATGGCGTTCCTGGTAAACGGGTGAAACGTGCTGGTGACGTTGATAAAGCCATCAAATGGGCGATGGCCTATAATGATGGCCCGTGCTTGGTCGAAGCCGAAGTCGTTAAAGACGATAATGTTTTCCCAATGATTCCCGCCGGTGCACCATTGACTGGTATGATTATCGAAAAACCAAAAACTAAGATGGAAAAACCAACGGGATCGACCTGATCTCCGAAAGAGTGACCTTAAAAAAAACAGCTATTGAAAGTAACATCACATGACCGCAACGACCGATAAAATAAGTAAACCTGAAGCTCGTGGAGCTAAATTCGAACTCGATCCAGGTAAAGCACCACGACGCGATATTGTCACCGATGTTATTGTGCAGCCACTGCACACTATTTCGTTATTGGTGCGCAATAAACCAGGCGTGCTCTGCCGCGTAGCGATGGTTTTCGCTCGTCGCGGATATAATTTAGAATCGTTGGTGGTCTCGCCAGCGTTATGGAACGCGAATGATGGTACCGCGCCAGGAGAATTCTCGCGCATGACCATTACCTGTTCGGGCGATCCCGACGCGTTGGAACAAATCATCAAGCAATTGGAAAAATTAATCGACGTGGTGCACGCGATTGATCATACCGGACAGGCCGTCATCGAAAGCGAGTTGGCTTTAGTGAAAATGAAAGCGGGTTTAAAAGACCGCACAGAAATTTTGCAAGTTGCCGAAAATTTCAAAGCAAAGGTGGTCGACTACAGCGCTGAATCTATGATTTTGCGCTGTGCTGGTGAAACCGAAAAACTCGACGCCTTTGTTGGCTTACTGAAACCATTCGGCATTATCGAACTGGTACGTAGCGGCAAGATCCTGATGGCGCGCGGGTTGGAAGAGACCTGAATTGGTTTGGCCCGGCTGCCTGAAGGCCGGGCCTTTTTAGTTTTATCGCACATATTTTAATGACCGAACGCATCGACATTTTTGGGCTTACCAGCGACAGCTTCTCAGAAGCTGCCCGATTTGTGTTGCCCAAAGGTCATGGCATTACACCACAATTATACCCTTTGGTCATGCGCGAGGGTCGCTTTGATCCTGAAGCATTTCCCATTGCGGAAGAGTCCAAAATAATTTGGCGTCAACACTTTAAAGCGGATTTATTAGAGATAGTTCGCGTAGTCGAAGAGGACGGAGAATTCGGCACTACGGCCAAAGCTATTCTTATAACACACGATGGTTATGAAGTGGAATGCGTGCGGATTCCCATGCGTCATGGTGAAGATGGCGAAGCGGATTATACTTTATGTTTATCCAGCCAAGTCGGCTGCAAAATGGGATGTACGTTTTGCGAAACCGGTCGCATGGGACTTATTCGTCATTTGACCGCCGCGGAAATTGTGAGCCAAGTGGTAACGGTGCAGGCTAAACTCGGTTGGTCGATACGTAATATTGTCTTTATGGGTATGGGTGAAGCACTGGATAACGCTGATAATGTCATTCAAGCGTTGAAAGCGTTAGTTGATCAACGTGGTCTTCATTTTAGCCAAGAACGGTTAACCATTTGCACCGCTGGTCACGCTGAAGGCTTGGGCAAATTAAAAGCGCTTGGTTGGAAGCGCATGAATTTATCCATTAGTCTGAACGCAGCGAACGATGAAGCGCGTTCGCGCGTGATGCCGGTCAATCGCAAAACGCCGCTCGCGGAATTACAGCGTATCTTGGCTGCGTATCCGCAACGGCGTAATTTTATTCTCGGAGTTAATTATTGTTTAATGCCGGGCATGAACGACGCCCGCCAAGACGCCGCCGACGTCGCCGCTTTTTGTAAACCCTTGGGTCGCGTGTTGGTGAATCTGATTCCCTACAACCCAGGCAACGCCCCGCTGACGCGCGCACCAGAAGAAGAAGAAATTGTACGATTCATCGAATGGTTACGCGAAGAAGGACTGCCCGTCCGCCGCCGCATCACCAAAGGCCGCTCGATTATGGCCGCTTGTGGCCAGTTGGGGAATGTGGAGTTGCGCCGTAAGCGCTCGCCGATTCCCACTGGACCAACGGGGTGAGGCTAGGAATCTGCGTGCTCTGCTAGAAGCGCACCTGTCACGGAGGTTGAGCGATGACACCACTGGTCGGCATTATTATGGGATCGACATCGGACTGGGAGACGATGCAGCATGCTGCTGAAACGCTAAAGGCGCTCGACGTGCCGCATGAAGTTCGTGTCGTTTCTGCACACCGAACGCCCGATTTATTAATGGAGTACGCAGGCACCGCTGAAGCGCGTGGTCTGCGTGTTATCATTGCGGGTGCTGGTGGCGCGGCGCATTTACCTGGGATGTGTGCGGCGAAAACAGCAGTGCCTGTCCTTGGTGTGCCAGTAGAGTCAAAATCGCTCAAGGGCATGGATTCATTATTATCCATCGTACAAATGCCTGCGGGTATTCCGGTAGGCACACTCGCGATTGGCAAAGCCGGTGCGATTAATGCTGCGATACTAGCGGCGTCGATTCTGGGTGGCGAACATCCAGCCATCCGCGCAAAGGTGCACGCATTCCGCGCTGAACAAACGGCCAAGGTGTTGAGTCGTCCAGATCCACGGGAGCCATCGCCCACATGATTGGAATTTTGGGAGCCGGTCAATTAGGCCGCATGTTAGCTTTGGCTGGTATTCCACTTGGCGAACAATTTCGCTTTCTTGATCCAGATACCAATGCTCCGGCTAGGCAATTAGGGACACAAATACAAGGCGCGTTTGACGATGATGATTCGTTACAGCGACTTGCTGCTGGATGTTCCGTCGTCACCTACGAATTTGAAAATGTCCCGGTTGCCGCAGCCGAGCGCTTAGCCGCTACGATACCTGTTTATCCACCACCCGCTGCCTTGCGTGCATCGCAAGATCGCGTTGATGAAAAAACCTTTCTTAATAAGCAGGGAATTCGTACGGCGCCGTGGGTGGCGGTTAATTCGCAAGCTGATTTAGTCGCTGCTATTGCTGCGATCGGCGCACCGGGCGTCCTCAAAACTCGTCGTATGGGTTACGATGGCAAAGGACAAATGGTCCTACGCTCTGTGACTGAGGTAGAGCAAGCGTGGAAAAAATTAGGTGGCCAACCGTTGATCTATGAAGGTTTCGTGTCGTTTGACCGTGAATTATCCTGTATTGGTGTACGTGATCGCATGGGCAACGTCGCGTGCTATCCACTGATCGAAAATTGGCACCATGAAGGAATATTGCGCCTGTCTATTGCTCCAGGTCCGAACTGGAATGATCACTTACAACAACAGGCAGTCGCTAATGCCAAACAAGTGATGGCGACATTGGATTACGTTGGTGTTCTTACCATCGAATATTTTCAATGTGGCAAAGAATTAGTCTGCAATGAAATGGCACCACGTGTTCATAATAGCGGTCATTGGTCCATCGAAGGTGCGGTGTGTAGCCAATTTGAAAATCATGTACGAGCGATCACCGGTTTGCCTTTAGGCGCGACTACGGTGAACGGCGCTGCAGCGATGTTAAACCTCATCGGTGATTTCCCCGATTTACGTCGTGTATTAAATACCCCAGGTGTGCACCTGCATCATTATGGAAAAGAACCACGACCAGGGCGAAAAATTGGTCATTTGACCGTGGTTGCACCCGATCATGCGACCCTTACCGCGCGCATAACTGAATTACGCCAAGTTACGGGGTTGGATAAATTACCATCGTGGCCGATGTGATGATGGTGAATTTTAAGATCGACATCCATCTACCGTAGGATGCCAAATATGGCGGATGAACAGCAGAAAAAATCTCGTGGTTGGTCATGGGGTATGTTGGGATTGAGCGTGCTAGTATTTTTACTCATCAGCATGCTCATTGGTTTTAATTGGTACCATAGTACGGCGGATTTAGACGCGATTCGTGAACAAGCAAAAGCTCAAGGCATGCCGGTGACGTGGGAGGAAATGGGGAAGACGCTTGCAGCTAGTGAGTATATTAAGCGATTTGATCGGTTAACGGTATTGAGTAAGGGTTTAAAGGATTATGGCTCTGAATTATCGTTGGGAAAAATTGAAGGTGACAAAAAAACTGATCGGCTGCGTGCCTTTTTCCCTATTCCAGAAAGAGCGATTCAATTTCATAAGGAGCTGGATCCAGCAACGGTGACAGAAGCCTTGGCAATTATCGATCAGTTTCCTCATGGTTCATTAGTGCTTAAAATTGGAGGATCGCAAAAAGGGCCAAACAATGCTATCGGAAATTACCGTCAGGTGGTCCGTTGGATGAGTGAACGAGTGTTGTTGGCAGATGAGCATTCAGTTGACCAAGAAGCACAGAGACTATTACAATATGTCAGTAACTATGACGTCACCACTCAGATAGACGGTTTAATAAAAACATCTCTCGTTCAGATAA
>CANETI010000002.1 GCA_947440715.1 Planctomycetota bacterium
CGTGTGTTTTGGCATGGACTTGCAGGCATAGGCCCCATGGTCACAAACGCCGTCCGATGCTACGTGTTCTACCGATGTTAGATGCCGATGGGCCCACTCAAATGGCCGCTGATGAAGCGCTGCTTGAAGCCTCAGAGGAGACCACGGTACGCCTTTATCGCTGGACCCCAGCCACCGTGTCGTTGGGCTATTTCCAAGATTACACGACCGTTGCGAAACAACTTCCCCACTCCATGCCGGTGGTTCGTCGCATTACCGGCGGCGGTGCTATTTGGCATGAACATGAAGTCACTTACTGCCTGACGGCCATAGCTGGTCAGGATGGTTTTCCAGCACGCGTGCGCGATGCGTACACGTTGCTGCACGGGACTGTGCTTGGCGGATTGCGCCATGCGCTTGCGACGCTCACCATGCAGCCTGCGAGCATTGGTGACCGACGGTACCGCGATGAACCGCGCTGCTTCGCTTCGCCTGCCGCTGACGATGTCGTTACCGACACGGGCGGCAAAGTATTAGGCAGTGCCGGACGACAACGTGGTAAGCGGGTTTTAATGCATGGCTCTCTTAAGCTCGCCAGTAATCCATGGGACGGCGATTCCGTTGCTGGCTGTCACTTAGATTTTTCCGCTGCTGCCACGGTCCTGCAAAATGCACTTGCTGCGGCACTCGGTCAGACCGCGATTGCGGGTGCATGGACAGCCACTGAAATGGCCGCGCGCCAACGAATACATCACGAACGCTACGGCACAGATGCCTGGGTCGTCCATCGCCAAGGACCGCGTCCGTAGTATTATTTATACGTCATTTACGCAGCTTCGCGCAAAGCCCATGATGTTTCGCTCATTAATTATTACCGTTTCATTGTCAGTTCGAAATCGCTCTATCTGCACTTGATCTTGATGCATAAAAAATACAGCGCTTACTCGCTTGTCAGCACTGCAAACACCAAAGAAATTATTTATTAGGCGTCATCGCCCAGTGGTTTGTGCTTACGTGGGCCATGATTTTCGCCACCCTGTGGTAATTGGCCACCGACACCATTTTGACGACGTTCGCGCAATGCTTCCAGCCGTTCTTTCATTGCCGCTCTCCGTTCGTCGCTCAATGCGCCAGAGCCAGCACCTGAAGCGCCGCGCTCTTCACGTAACTTTGCTAGTCGTTCTTTGAATGCTTCACATTTCGCTTTAAACTCTTCGCTATTTTGTCCTTCACCATGTTGTTCACGAAATTGCACAATTTTTTCTTTCATCGCTTCACGCTTTGCTTCCAAGCCTTCGCGATCTGGGCGTGATGGCCGATTATCTGCGGCGGTGGCAAGGCTGAAGCTACAGACCAGCATCGATAGGATGAAAAAGTATCGCATAAGAGCCTCCTAATTCTTGGGTTGGTTAATCGGTTTGCGGTAAAACCGGGTGAACAAAAGAAAATCTAACCACCAAACATGAGGCGAACGTGAGGATAACTCACGTTCGCCAAAAGACTCAACGACGCGCACCTGGACGACGACCGCCTTGAGCACCTGGGCGATGATCACCAGGCTGATGACTTTCGCGGTGATCTTCACGGCGATCTTCACGACGGTCTTCCCCGCGATCACGTACATCTTCACGACGATCGCGCACGTCTTCGACCTTATCGCGTGCCCCACCATCCTGGTTGGCGTCACGTTTATCTTCGCGCTGATCGCGTACATCTTCGCGACGATCGCGCACATCTTCGCGACGATCAGGATTAAGTGCGGGTGCACCATCGGGACGTAAACTATCGGCTGCTGTAGCATTACTTATGCTCAACAAGCCCATGAGTAGACCCGTGGTCATGATTTTTACTAACATAACAAACTCCTTGCGCAGTGCGCGTTGAGGTGATGCGTGTCACTGTAATCGCTCACTATGAGGAGAACGTGAGCGTTATTACCTATTTCGCTCATGGAATCCTCATAATATTTACGGTACGCTAATCGCGGGAGAATAGCGCATGCGCGTCTTAATCGTTGAGGATGATTCGGCCATTCGCGGCGCACTGATGCAGGCGCTGCAAGAAGATGGTTATGCCGTCGATGCGTCCGGCGATGGTGAGGAAGGTTTGTGGTACGCTGAATCCAATGACTATGATTTAATTGTCCTCGACCTGATGTTACCTGGAATTGATGGTATGGAATTATTACGCCGCGTACGTGCAGGTGAACGCCATCCCGCCGTATTAATCATTAGCGCGCGCGATACGGTCAATGATCGCGTTGCGGGTTTAGATATTGGTGCCGATGATTATTTAGTGAAACCATTCGCCTTACCTGAATTATTAGCGCGTGCCCGTTCTTTAGTGCGCAGACGTCATCATCAAACGACGCCCATGCTGTCGCTTGGTGCGCTGGTCGTAAATACCACTACTCGCACAGTAACGTGGAAAAGCACGCCTATTTTACTCACCCCACGCGAATATGCTTTATTAGATTACCTCATGCGCCGTAAAGGTGCCTTAGTCAGTCGCACTGAATTATGGGATCACGTCTATGCCTTTCATGATGACGCCACTTCCAATGTCGTCGATCATTTTATTGCAAAATTGCGGCGGAAATTGACTGACGCCGGAGCACCAACGCTGATTCACACCCGACGAGGCCAAGGTTATCAATTAGCCGTGGAACAAGACGGAAAATGAAATCGACTCCAGCGGTAGCGCAAAAAGCGACTCAAAAAGCAACCAGCCCACTTGGCCGTAGTTTACGCACGCGCTTAGTGATTATGGTCATTATGACTACCGCCGTCGTGGTCGCCTTAGCTGCTGGTGCTGCCTGGGTTGCCAGTGCTCGCATGCAGCACTTAGCCGCAGAAAATGTCCTGCGCAATTATGCCGCGCGCATGATGCCTGCCTTGACGTTTCGCGCTTGGGTCGGGCAACGTGACGGTCGCCCATCGGGCGAAGTAACACCCCCGACTTTTCCAAATGATAGCCCGTTATTGCGCGCGATAATCAATGCTGAGCGACAGGTGCTAACCAGCAGCGGATTTACCGCCAACGAACAAGATTGGGTTAATGTATTACCAATCGTTTCTGATCGCATTCATCAGCTCGATTTACCAACTATTGGACAGTCGCTCGTTTTGGTATCTGCCATTGATTTACGCTTACCGCCCAAGCGCCCAACCCCAGGAGATCGCGGCCCACCGCGTGAAGGCGATTCTCCTCTGCGACGCTTAGCCGAACGTTTTGACGAACGTGCAGATGCCTATCTATCAACGTTAGAACACCTCCATCCTAAGTTAGTTTTAATTTATCCCCTCGCTGACCATCAACGTGAATTAACCAATCAAGCCTGGGTACTCGCTGGCATGTGGGTCGTCGCCTGCACCCTAGTCGCGGCTGTTGCCCTGCTGATCACCACTCGTGTTTTACGCCCAGTACATCAATTAACCCTGGCAATTGCCGCCATTGAACCAGGCACGCCAAATACCCAAATCACCATTCAAGCACTGGCCAGTGAATTACATCCGGTTCAAGAACGCTTAAATGATCTGATGATGCGCGTCGATAAAGTTTTGCGGCGAGAACAACAAACCACAGCGAATATTGCCCATGAACTACGTACACCTTTAGCAGGATTACGCACGAAATTGGAACTCGCTCTCACCCGCGAACGTGATCCTGCTGATATTGCACAACTATGTCGCGAAGGACTCAGCACCATGATCTTGCTGCAAGGCATGGTGGATAATTTATTATTACTATCACGCCTCGAAGCCGGACAAGAACGACCACGCACCGAAGCCGTTGAATTAGCGGAAGTGCTTGCTGGTGCTTGGAGCTTGCATCAACCAGCCGCCATTGCTCGCCACATCACCCTCGAGAAAAAAATTGAAACCGCGCTCAGCCTGGTCACCGATGGCGATAAATTGCGCGCAATTTTCTCTAATATTTTTAGTAATGCCGTGTCCTATGCCACCGCAGGTACCCCAATCCAAGTAACCGCGCACGAACAAGGCGATGGCCGCATACGTATCAGTATCGCGAACGACGGAGCAACCATTAGCACAGCTGACGCCGAACGCGTTTTTGAAACCTTTTGGCGCGGTGACACCGCACGCACCGTAGAAAAAGGTCACTGTGGTTTAGGCTTACCGCTCGTCAGACGTCTCGTCACCGTTCTCGGCGGAACCGTCACCGCACACGTCAAAAATAAACAGTTTTTAATCTTAATCTTGCTGCCCGACGACATTCGCTCAACAACAGAAATTAAATATACACCTGTCTAAGTTGAGCGATGCGACTCACCTGCGTCTTTGTTCTAATCAAATGCCTCCACCACCACTTAAACCTCAATCGGGTTATTCCATTTCGCGCGTTAACCAATTCCACACACCGCTAGCCGTTTTACGGAATTGCGACTGTTGCTGAGTTAAATGCGTACGGCGTAAATCAGCGGCTGTACAGACTAAGCCACTAACTAAAACGTCGGCTAATTCAGCGCTTGGATCACGTTGTTTGTGGCCAGAGCCTAAAACGACCGTCAAGCCAAAGATGTCTTTTAAAAACAAGGCAATTCCACCGAGCGAGCTAGCACGGCCTACTAAATGTACCTGGCCATGCTGCACTAAATGGCCATGGTCACGAAGTTCTTGCGCACGGGCACGAAAGAAACCGCCCACGGCCTCGCTCATGATGCTCATGGCTGGCCCTAATAAGCGATGGCGCTCGCGAACGTCACTCCAAATAAATTGTTGGCCCATCAAATTATCGCGTTCATCAGCACGTTGCGAAATATCTAAATCACGCTTGAGATCTTCCGCTTGGGAAACCGTAATATGTAATTTTTCCACCAACAATCTGGTGAGATCTTCGCCACCAAAGGCATAGGTTTCTACATGAACTAAACGGTCTTTGCGCCGCACTAAAATGGTCGTACAACGCGCACCGCAATCAATGATAACCGTGCTGGCTTTGCGCGGAATCGCGCTCGAAATCCCGCGAAATAAGGCGACTGGGTGCGCAATGATGCCTTCTAATTCTAAACCTAATCCAGCGACTAAACTGCGTAACTCTTCGGTGTAACCGCGACGTGCTGTAATAAGTAAAGCTTGGCAGGTTAATCGTGAGCCACGTTCACCAACGGGATCAACCACATCCCGTTCGCCGCCACGATCACGCACCGTCCAATGAACCGGAATAGCATCTATTAATTCTTGGTCCGCGCCCGTCGCTTGATCTCGGGCACGTTTCAATGCCCATAAGCGTTCGTGTTCGGTTAAAACAACTTCATCCCCTGGATCTGCCCAGCCGACGGCCAACCGCGATGCAAAACTCGCGTCATTCATCGACATGTACACCGAATAAGCTTCCACTCCGGCAGAATCACAAGCCAAGCGCACCGCTTCGGCCAATGCTTCTTGTTTGCCACCTTGGCTTAATCGATGCCAATCACATTCGATAGATTTATGCGCGACCACTTTATCGCCGTGCACTTGATGCAATGCCGCCACGGTCGCGCTCACGCGACGACTCGAAACCTGAGCGATGACCACCAAATGTTCTGGCGCAATATGATAACCAGGACGTTTACTGACACTCACCGTTGAACTGCTATGTCCCAACTGACGTGCAAAATCGGCAACGCGTCCCAACCACCGGTTAGAACGCAAGAGATTCGTGCTTTCGGTATTCGGCCTATCCGAAAGAACCGTAGTGGCCGGTGGATGCTCATCAGTCCAGGTGGCTTTGTTCATGGAAATCTCACGGTTGGGACGTGGGATGCTGTGCATCCCGCAAAACGAAATAGGGCTGTTTAAAGCGCACATTAATAGCTGCAACGCGACTTACATCACCTTGCGAACGCATGCTGTGCACCAAATCTCTCACTTTATCTTCCGGCTTAATGCCATAACGGTCATCACCTGGACGGCCCCAGATCAGTCGACTGCCGTGGCGTGTATATAATACGATGCCACGTTGCAAACCGCGTTGATCTAAAGGCTGATACAAATGAATGTCCGTGATTAAACCAGGTTCGACCTGGAGTTCAAGTAACTTCCACATCTGGAGCGCGGCTCTCACGCCTTCAATGCCTGCCCATTCAATTTCACGTAAAACCGGACGACGTATCGTTGGCCCAGGTAATGTTCCTGGGAGTAAATATCCTTGGTCATCAATCCAAGCACGCTCACCGCTGGCTAAAACCACCGGCAACACTGGTTGGCGCAAGGCCGCAACGATGCGTAAATTGCGTTGCAATTGTTCTGGATGTGACGCCATCGGCACATGAACAACGCTCACTTCGCGGATCTCTGCAACGATGGGTTGTTTCCTTAAGTGCTCTGCCAAGGCGGTTAATACCGCCGGATCGCCATTACGTAGTTTCGCCGCATGCGGAAAACTGCGCACCCACGCCAGCACTTCCGCATCCGCGACTTTAGGGCCAGGCAACCACTGCACTTGGAATCCGGTCACGGCCATCGGTGCTGGGGTTTTATCAATCGCATAGAAGCTAAAAACCACCAATAACACCATCATGGATGCCGCTGCGCATCCCCATATGCCCATCCGTACTAATCCATGATGCGTCAATTGTGCACCATTCATTCCTGCGTGGATACCTCGCGTAACAAAACCTGGACCCTGTTTTTGCACGGCATCTTCAACTTCTGACACCTCCGTCGCGGCTTTACGTTTTGGACGTCGACGTACGGGCTTGGTCGTTTCTTCCACGGCCTCGGTATCAATGGCGTCATGATCTAAGCCATTTTCCAACACTTTGCGTTGGCCACGACGTTTGCGTTCAGCAACGGCGATCAATTCTTCGATTTCATGTTCTGAAGTCACATCGGAACGACTCATATAGCACTCCCAGAAGTTGCGTGTGAACGACGTGCAGCGCGACCAACGAGCTGCGTCACTAATTGATCAAAAGTCATACCAGCCAGTGCGGCCGCCTTCGGCACTAAACTTTGATCGGTGAAACCAGGTAAAGTATTTACTTCAAGAACGGCATAATCGCCATCGGCAGTGCGCATGATATCACAGCGCGATATATCCCGACAACCGCATGCACGATGGACCGCCAACCCAATTTCCGATAAACGCTTAATCACAGCAGGATCTTCAACTGCCGTTTCGGCGGTGTCACTTCGCTGATATTTCGCGGAAAAATCAAACACACCATCCGCAGGACAAATTAACAACGGGGGTAACGCCACTGGTCCGTTTTCATTTTCCACCACGGCAACGGTGTATTCAGGACCAGGTAAGCGTTCTTCCAGTACATACGGCACCGGACCCAACTCACGCAATATTTCTTCAATTGCGGGTAAAATAAATGATGGGTTCGCCACCATTTTCAATCCCACCGAACTACCGTCGCAGGCGGGCTTCAAAACCAATCCAGCATGATGTGGGATTTTGAGATCGCGTGGGCTAAATGGCTGACGCAAATCCAAACGAACACCCCACGGCACGCGTATTTTATGTTGTTGAAGACGTTCTTTGGTCACTACTTTGTCCATACACAAACGCGACACGTCCGCGTCACTGCCAATAAAAGAAAATCCGGCGAGTTCCAATTCCGACTGCAACGTACCGTCTTCGCCATAGGTCCCATGAATAATATTAAAAACCACCGCACCTTTACGTAAACGCGTGACATCCAGTCGGTCGGTAACATCAATGGCGCTGACGTCATAACCGCAACGCTTTAACGCCGCCACAATCGCCGCGCCAGATTTCCGGCTAATCGGCGCTTCGCGACCTGGTCCACCGAAAATAACATCCACCAAAAACGTCATACACTCACCTCATGCGGGACTTCCCGCGGATGCATAAATAATTCGGCTGGGCAATTCCAAGTCTCGACTTCCATGTTCAACACCACACCACGTTGACGCCAAGCCACTTCGCGAATGCGACGCACCAGCGCGACCACATCACGACAACTCGCCGTACGTTTGGGATTCACAATGAAATTTGCATGAATCGAACTAACTTCCGCGTCCCCAACGCGCGTGCCTTTTAAGCCCAACTCATCAATTAATTTCCCCGCAGGCATATTCGGCGCGGGATTTTTAAACACGCATCCCGCACTTGGCAACGCGAGTGGTTGGCTGGCAGCTTTGGCTTGCTTCAAACGTGTAGCGGTCGCTTTTAATACCTGCGGATCATCAGCGGCTAATTCCATCTCGCAGCCGAGGAATAAAGTCCCTGTCGGTAATCCGCACGAGCGATACGCAGCAGGCATGAGTGCGCGTTCAATCCATTCGGGCGTGTCGCTACCAGGCAACACGACTTCGACACGCGTGACCCAATCCAACATCCAACAGGTGCTGGTGCCGGCATTCATACGCAGCGCACCGCCCACGGTTGCTGGAACGCCAGCTAAACCCTCGGGCCCAGCGAGTCCTGATTTAACGCACAAACTAATCAGTTCGGCTAAATCGGCAGCGGCACCAATTCGCACTCGCGCACGTCCACCGACCGTGGGTTCAATCACAATATCTCGGAAAGCATCACCCAGACGCACTACTGGCTCTTCGATTCCATCATCGCCTACTAATAAGTTCGCACCCTTGCCCAGCCAACGATGTGGGCCAGTCAATAATTCAGGTAAATCTCGACGATCTTGCAACGTGACCAACGTCGCAGCACCTCCAATACGCATCGTGGTGGCAGCTGCGAGCTGAATGCGTTCGACGCGGTTACGACTAATAAAGTCTGAGGTGAAGGTCATGTGGTGCTCGTGGTAAGTTGTGATGACTTAATATCCGACGACTCCTGCGCACATTGCCTGCGGGACATTTTCATGCCCCAGCACGTAAAAAAAATCGATGACAGGCCCCGCTAATAAACCCACATCGCCTGCGCCTAATAATAAACAAGTGTCCCCAGGTTGCGCGTGACGCGCAATAAAGCGAATCGCCTCAGCAGCGTCATCAACGGCAATCACAGTCTGGGACGCAAGTCCAGCCCGGTGCTCGCAAATAGCTGCACCTAAGATGGTCGAGGAAATATCTGGCAGTGCCGTTTCGCCCGCACTGTAAATTGGTAACAATGCTAAGCTGTGGGCTTGATCAAAAGCACTGACAAAATCGACAAAACATTCCGCCGTACGACTATAGCGGTGCGGTTGAAAAATAACGTGCACGCGACCACCAGCCAAACGTGCAGCAGCAATCGTCGCGCGAATTTCCGTTGGGTGATGGCCATAGTCTTCCACGACACGAATGCCATTCGGACTACCATGTACGGTAAAACGACGACGAACGCGTTCACAACCAGCTAAGGAATTAACGTCGAAGTGCGCACCCGTCGCCAATGCTGCCGCAATAGCCTGCAAAGCATTTAGCACCATATGAGCACCTGGAATTGGCACCCTTATTTCACCAAGCGTACGACCAAAAGCGTGAACGACAGCGCGACTGTAATCGGCACCTAATTCTAATTGCGTACAAAAGACATCTCCGCGATCCAAGCCACAGCGAACCACGCGACAGGTTAATCCACCAATCACTCGGTCACTCATACCGCTCACTGGCACAATCACCGTGCCGTCTTTCGGTATTTGTGACAGCCACTCATGAAATTGACGTTCTAACTCGGCAAAGGAACCATAATGGCCAAGGTGTTCCTGATCTAAATTCGTGACGATAGCCACGTGAGGACGAATGCGCGCAAAGCTGCCGTCGCTTTCATCCGATTCGGCGATGAACCAATCTCCTGATCCAACGCGCGCGCCGCCATCAAGCGAACCGACTGAACCGCCAACCATCACCACCGGATCGACTCCCGCTTCGGTCAACATATGACCCAACATCCAGGTGGTACTGGTTTTTCCATGACTGCCAGCAACCGCGATCGTGCGCGTACCTGCCATTAATTCGACCAAGCATTCTCCACGCGTCATTAATGGAATACCACGTAAGCGCGCCGCAACTAATTCTGGGTGATCATGCTTCACTGCGGCGGTATAGACGACCATGTCCACACCATCTAAATGCGATGCACTATGTCCCTGATGCACCTGATATCCGATTTTGCGCAGGCGTTGCTGCATGACACCATCGCCAGCATCGCAGCCACTCACTTGAGCGCCAACTTTGGTGAGCAAGGGAGCTAAAGCGCTTACCCCTGCGCCGCCAATGCCAATGAGATGAACATGACGACCACGAAATCGATCGGTAATCATGCGGACACCTTTCGTGGTGATTGTAGTGATTTACTAAATCGCTGACGCGCCGCTGCACGACGTGTTAAGCCGACACCCTGCGACGATGGCAAACTCTGAACTAACTGAGCCACGGCATGTGCCGCCTGTGGTCGGGCAAGTAATTGTGCTGCCTGTCCCATACGTGTGACAATACTACGATCTTCGGCAAATTGTTTAATGTGCTGAGCAATATCGGCCGACGTAATCGTTGCTTGCGGCAACACGTGTGCACCACCAATACGCATAACTGCTTGAGCATTCGCCGTTTGATGGTCGTCCGCAGCCCATGGCAAAGGAATATATAAAGCAGGAATACCGGCGGCGCATAATTCAGCGACCGTCGTCGCTCCCGCACGAGTAATCGCCACATCGATGCGTTCATAAATAGCTGGCATGTCGTGACTAAAACCCAGCACCTCGGCTTGCACACCGGCAACACGATAAGCCGCGTCAACTCGCTCGCGATCTTGTTCACCTGCTAGGTGGATAATCATCAATCCAGGAATGCGCGCTAACTCTGGGGCAGCTTGTATGATTAAATCATTTAACGACTTTGCCGCCAAGCTTCCGCCAGCAATCAACACCCGCAGGGTCGCCGTGGTTCCGCGTAATTGCGGTTGGATCAAGCGCACTGGATTACCCAATTGAGCGACTCGACGCCCAGGCATGCCATGCCGAGCTTCTGGAAATTGTGTGACAATAACGTTTGCAAACCGTGCTAACAGACGATTCGTACGACCACTGCGCGCATTTTGTTCCATCACCACTAATGGGCGACGTAATAACGGAGCAATTAAGCCAGGTAGTAAAGCCGCATAGCCACCCAAGGCCACTACCACCCGCGGCGGTGATTCACGTAGTTCACGAAAACAATTCCATGCTTGGCGTATCGAGGAAAAAATCCAACGTGGGCTAGATAAACGCGGACGCGATAAACCATACGGCAATAAAATAATACCCGCTTGGGGTACTAATTGCGCTTCAATGCGTGCGGGATCGCCAATCCAACGAAACGTTGTTTCTCCCTGTCCACGCAAGGCTTGCGCCACCGCTAGACCTGGAAGCACATGACCACCAGTTCCACCGCCACAAAAAAGGACGCCATTTGCTTTAGGCATCACGACCCTTTTCGCCCATTCGAGATGGAACATCTTTCATGGATTCTCGCTGACGTTCACCGCGCAATTGTTGACAGGCAACAAACATCCAAGCTGATTCAATATCGGTCAGATCAAACCCCGCTTTGCGTACATCGCATTCCGCACCTGCCAAGTTCATGCCGCCCCCTCATTCTGCCAACGCCAGGCTTTATCGCTGCGCACAGCTGCACCAATACGACTAGAGGTCGTACGTTGTGTCGAACGCACATTCGCCTGCGCTACCACATCGAGGATACCAACTAAGGCCAGGCAGATAAGCACACTCGAACCACCATAGCTAATAAATGGCAAGGTGAGACCTTTGGTCGGCACAGCGCCAACGACTACCAACATATTCCAGAATGCTTGCGTACCGATGACCATGGTCGCGCCGACGGCGAGTAAGCGTAGGTAACGATCGCGGGCTTGTGCTGCGATCATTAATCCAGTGAAAACCAATGCCAAATACGCCCCAGCGACAATCAAAGCCCCAATCAGTCCTAATTCTTCGCAAATAACCGCATAAATGAAATCCGTATGTTTTTCTGGCAAAAAAGATAATTTCGCTGTACTTTGCCCAAGCCCAACCCCAAATAATCCACCACTTCCAATCGCAATAAAACTTTGTCGTAAATGGTAACCTGCTGGACCTTCTGCATTCCACGGATCAATAAACGCTAAGAGCCGATCACGACGATATGCAACTTGGTAAACCGTGTAATATAAAATAGCTGGCGCTGACAACACGCCCAGTCCAACCAGATACCACCATGGCGCACCAGCAAATAAAATCATCGCACCTAATACCACGGCCATAACCACAACAGACCCTAAATCTTTGGTGAGATAAACCATTCCACCCACCAAGGCAAAGCCGACTAATGGCAACACCACGCCGTACCACGTTGAACGCACACGTTCAGCAACGCGGGTTAAATGCCACGCGGCAGCAATAACGACGGCAAATTTGGCAAGTTCGGCTGGTTGCAAATTAATCGGCCCAAGATCAATCCAGCGCTTTGCACCGTTAATTTCACGACCGATGACATGGACTAATGCCAATGATCCCAAGGCTAAAACGACCACTAACGCGACCACCCAGCCTTGGCGCAGACGTTCTGCTCCCATACCACTGATAATCATGGCGAGACAGGCACCGCCAGCCATTGCAATGGCCTGTTTAATTAAAAAAGCATACGTGATGCCGCTGTTTCCAGCAGCAACCACATTAGTGCCCATGGCCGTGGTCGAAGTAATCATCACCAAGCCAAAACAGCACAAGGCGACAACCAGGAACCATAATTGAATTCGTAACCAACGCGCGGTCATGCTAATTCCTCCGCAGCTTGTTGATGTACGCGTTGCAAACGATCTTCATCTTCACCACGCTCACGTTCAATGTTGACGATGAAACCCGGTTCGATTTCAGCCGAATTAAAAACTTCTATTTCGCGGTATTGCCAGGAAGGGTTCATAAGTTCATCTCACCTTCAGGGTTGCCAAGGCGACTAGAGCAAACAAAGCGGCGATGATCCAAAAACGCAGAACGATTTTGGATTCAGGCCAGCCTTTATATTGAAAGTGATGATGAATGGGGGCACACAGAAAAACCCGGCGACCACCAAATAAACGGAAACTTATGATTTGAATCGCAACGGAAGAGGCTTCGAGCACAAAGATAAATCCGACCAGAATAATGAGAAATTCTTGTTTCGTGCTGAGCGCGACTAAACCCAAAGCACCACCCAGCGCTTGCGATCCCGTATCACCCATAAATACCTCGGCCGGCGCGCAGTTGAACCACAAAAATCCGAGACAAGCACCCGCCATTGCCGCACAGAAAATGGCGACTTCTTGGCCACCAGAAATATATAATACTTTTAGATAGTCCGCGGTATCCACTCGACTGGTTAGATAGGCGATAACCATAAATGCCAGTGCCGCAATCAACATGGTACCACCTGCTAATCCATCCATGCCATCGGTAAAATTCACCCCATTAGCACAAGCGCTGGTCACGAAGACCACCCACAGCACCGTCCATAGGCCTAAATTCAGTGCGTATTCGACGGGAATAAATGGAAATGAGAGATGATGAACACCTAAGCGCACTATGAAACTGTCATCACCCAACGATTTTTTATACCAGTCGATGGGAAAATCAGCTGGGTGATGAGCGCCGGTCAATAGCTGTTCGGCGATGCTTTGATTAATGAGGTACAAGCCCAATCCACAAATCCCCGCCGCACTCAATTGAATACCCAATTTAACAAAGAGCGGCGTGCCTTTAGCTCCTTTAAAAATTTTAGTGCGATCATCCAGATAACCAACATAAGCAAACGACAATAACCCAAAAATCAGCAACCACGTGCGCATACTGGTGGGATCGCACCACAATATGGCGGTTAAACAAATTACCCCAACTAATCCCAGTCCACCCATCGTTGGTGTGCCTTTTTTTCCTTCGCGCATGGCATCAACCACGACAGCGCCGTCACCTTTGGCACCAGTTTCACCAAATTTTTTCAGCTTAAGCCAGCGAATCAAACGCGGCATCACGAGCATCATTAATATAAATGCGGTAAAGGCTGCGCCAACAGCGCGCGTCGACACATATTCGAAAAGGCGCAAGGGGCCCCATTCCAAGCCAAATGTTGCCAAGAATTCTTGCAACAATGTCATCATGCGGCACCGCCTTCGAGCAAAACCCGCACCAGCGTTTCTAAACCGGCTGAACGACTTGCTTTAAATAATACCGTCTGTGGAGCGACGGATAATTGTTCCGTTACTAAAATACTCGCGGCGGCGCGTTCATCGGCGTGACGATAGGATGGCCCTTTTGCGGCGACATATCCTTCACCAATTAATCGTGCATTGGCACCCACGGTTATTAGCGCCACCCCTAAACGGGCGGCTAAAACACCCAAATCACGATGTGCTTTATGAGTGGCAGTGCCTAATTCACCCATCGCACCAAGCACGGCCAAGCGATTGCCTGCATAACTTGCTAATACCGCCAAGCCGGTGGCCATGCTCGCAGGATTGGCATTATACGTGTCGTCAAGCAATAAATGAGCACCCACGCGACGTGGCACTAAACGGCCACTCACTGGTACTGCTTTACGTAATCCTGCTAGCGCGGCTTGTGGAGCGACTCCCGCTGCCACTGCCGCATGAAATGCGAGTGTGGCATTTGCTAGATTATGTTGACCCAACAAACAAATCGGTGCGTTACCGGCATCCGTATGTAAAATAATTCCATCAGCCTTCACTTCACCACGTACGTTAATGGTGGAGGTCAACGTGCTATCGCCCCCCACTTCAATTAATATCCGTCCGCGTGCTGCTGCCGTGATAATATCATGTAAAATTGCACTACTCGTGCCGTGAGACTGTGCGTGATCGGCTAGTCCGGTCATGCCAATAAATGCTGGAGCCTTTTCTGGCAATGCTGCGAATAATTCACATTCCGCCTTAGTGACTCCAATCAAATCACCAAAACCTTCGAGATGTTCCGGACCAATCGAAACGACCACACCTATCTGTGGTTGAGCGATCGCCGCCAGATCCGCCACTTCACCTGGGTGATTAGCGCCTAATTCAATGACCGCGTAACGCATTCCAGGTGGCGTAGACAAAATAGTTAGTGGAACACCTAAATAATTATTCATATTACCACGCGTCGCATGTACGCGGTCGGGTGCATCCGCTTGGCAGGAGGCTGTAATTAACGATTTCGTCGTGGTTTTTCCATTCGCACCGCCAACTCCAATCCACGTGCAGGATGCCGCATAACGACGACGAAATTCTGTTGCTAAAGCGCCAAGCGCGGCGGTGACATCGTCAACTAATAAGACTGGAATTGGGAGCGACAATATACGATTGGCGAGAATAATGACCGCGCCATCGCCAACAGCAGTTTCTGCAAAATCATGGCCATCATGGTGAGCGCCAACGATGCAGGCAAATAGGCAATTGCTCGTAACAGCGCGACTATCAATAACCGCTCCGCAAAATGTCACGCTACGCTGTGCGCCAATCCAGGTTCCACCAGTGAGGCGTTCCGCACTCTCCACATCTAAGGACAGGCATTCGGGCTTGGGGGCAACTTGCACGGCTAGGCGACCACTCATGGTAGACCACCTTCCAGGCTACGTACAAAAGCACGATCATCCCACGGATGCGAAACTCCGGCGATGATTTGCTCTGTTTCGTGACCTTTACCAGCGACTACGACGACACCATCATTTCCTGCCATCGCGCGCGCCATGCGAATGGCAGTGGCGCGATCTAATTCAATCACTAATGATCGACCAGCTTCTTGCACCCGATTGCCAAGTGCGCCAAAAGATGGAACGATATCGCCCAACCAACGTCCACTGGCGAGGTCATCACCTTTAGCCAAAAAAGTTTTAGCTCCGGTGGGTAATCCCGCGATCACATCATCAACGATTTGTCGTGGATTTTCACTACGACAATTATCGGTCGTCAGCACAGCTTGATCGGCCTCCAAAGCCGCACATCCCATCGGCCCTCGTTTGGTGCGATCACGGTCACCACCACAACCAAAGACACACACTAAACGACGATTGGGAAATTCGCGTCGCACCGCACGCAACATAACCGCCAATTCTTCCGGCGTATGCGCGTAATCGACATAGGTTTCTGGGCGATGCGCTAATAATTCCAAGCGTCCTGGCACCGCAGGCATATTGGATAAACGATTAAGTGCCGTAGGTAATGGCACGCCTGCACTGCCAGCTAATAGCGCTCCCGCCGCCGCATTCCATGCGTTGAAATCTCCGGGCATGCGTGTTGGAACTGGGTAATCGACGGCTTTATGGCGTAAACGCCAGACGCTACCACTACGCACCAAGCGCGAATCACCACGTTTGATGCCAAGTAATACGACTTGTGCCCCAACCGCAGTCGCGGCGTGCGCAACGGTATGCGCACAGGGATCATCGGCATTAATAACACAGAGTGATTTAGGTTTTAACTGGCGTAATAATCGTAACTTGGCTGTCAAATACGCGCCGGTCGTGCGATGATAATCTAAATGATCATGACCTAAGCCGGTGAAGACTAAGCCATCAAAGGATAATCCCGCTAAACGATGTTGATCACCGGCATGCGAGCTCAATTCCATAACCACGCCGGAACAAGTGGTCGGCAGACCGGTTAAGAAACTATGAATTTTCTCAGGTGGCGGCGTGGTCTGTGGATTCGGTTGTTCAGTGACCCCATCATGCCAGCCAATGGTACCAATGCGCGCTGCACCGGAACCAAGCGCCCACCAGGTGCAATGGGTAATTGTGGATTTTCCAGCTGTGCCGGTAACACCTAATAAGGGCAGTGAAAATTGATCCACGCCGTGCCAAGCGGCGCTCGCGCGCGAGAAACTCCAGCGAGCATGACTTGTCAGTAACAACGGAATAGCACTGCGTAAAATAACTTTTGGTTCGGCAATGACCATCGTCGCACCCTGCGACATCGCTTCATCCACGTGGGTCACCTGTTCTGCGGCAGATCCGATGGAAAAAAATGCCTGTCCTGGTTTCGCCAATCGACTATCGCGTGAAATTCCCGCAACCTTTAGTTCGGCCGGATGTTGCCACGATGTGCTCAATAACGATTGTCCAGCAAACAAGCGTGCCGCAGATACGGAAAACATCGCGGGCATCATAAACGCCCCTTGGTCGCACGAGTTGCCGTGGTAGTTTTCTTATTCGTAGTCGTGGCGGGCTGTGGTTCTGGCAACTTTGGCACACGCAAATATTCGAGTGATTGTTGTAATACTTGTTGCACCACTGGCGCGGCCACCAGGGAGCCAAAACCTCTTCCGATTGATGGGTCATCGACCACCACGAGACATAATAATTCAGCACGCATATCAGGTTGTGCTGGTGCCCAGCACACGAAACTGCCAATATTATGCGAACCACTATATTGGCCATTAATTACTTTTTCCGCCGTACCTGTCTTTCCAGCGGCAGTATAGCCATCGAGCGCCGAACTTTTGGCGGTGCCTTCAGTCAACGTCGTGGTCATGGCTTGTTGTAACGAAGCGGCCACTTCTGGTGAAAATACGCGACGTGAATCCAGCGCTGGCGGCAAAGGTAAATCTCGCTCGCGATCGTGCTCGCCAATGACATACAATCGTTTAATTAATCGCGGCGGTAACCACACTCCACCGTTAGCCACGGCAGCATTTGCCATCGCCAATTGAATTGGCGTGCTCATAAATCCATGACCAATAGGTAAGGACATCCCTTCGTTAATGCGCGACCACTTATTACCGCGTGGCAATAAACCCGGTTCTTCGCCCGGGAGCGGAAACCCCGTAGATTTTCCAAAACCAAAACGTTGCATCCATTCACGTATGATTTCGGGCTGCATACGCACACCCAATTTCGCCATGAGAATATTATCCGACAAAGCGATACCTTCGGTCACACTCAAAATACCGTGGCCACCAGTTTTTTCATGAATGGTGCGCGCGGCTTTACCTTCGCGATAGGTCCACGCACCTTTTTCGCAATTAATACGTTCGTCGAAAGTCGTCAGCCGATCCGTTATGGCGGCACCAACAAAAAGCGGCTTCATCGTCGAGCCAGGTTCGTACGGGAACGTCAATACATTATTACGGAGTGAACTGGTTTGCAGTTTCGTTAAATCGGTTGGGTCAAATGTGGGATAACTAACCATAGCCAACACTTCGCCTGTCGAGGGACGAATAACAATACCAGCTGCCGATTGCGGTTTACATTTTTCAACCTGTTCCATCACCGCGCGCTCTAATATGCGTTGGATCGGTGCATTAATGGTCAATTGAATGTGAGCGCCACCTTGCGCTGGTTCGTTAAGCGCCTTGGTTAATGACGGCTTTCCTAGGGCATCAACGGTCACTATTTCTTTTCCCGGAGTACCAGCTAGGTCACCATTAAAAACCTGCTCTAATCCCGCGCCACCGTTCCCATCGCGTAAAACAAAGCCCAGGGTATGCGCAGCAATCGCCCCTTCAGGATAGCGACGAATAAATTCTCGACGGACATAGATGCCGGTTAATTTAAGCGCTTTTATTTGTTCCGCTTGCAGATCCGTGATACCACGAACTAAGGTCCGACCATTCCGTGGTAATTCAAATTCTTTACGTAAATCATCGCGAGGCATGGCCAAGATACGTGATAATTCAACCGTCGCCCGCAACCGATCATCCATATACACCGGATCAACAACCACATGCCAAGTACCATCACTAATCGCTAAGGGTATGCCATCCGTATCATATATACCGCCACGCGCTGCGGGAATAATCCAAGTGCGCGTTCGTTGTTTTTCACCCATTTCAGCCAGACGCTGCGATTCATCAATTTGCAGCACCTGCAAGCGATAGGCGACATACGAAAACAACCCTGCGAACACCAGCATGGTAAAGCCGGTTCGCCAAGGATTGGGTGAAATAGGAACGTAATTATCTGCGACAGTCATTGACTCAGCGGTTTCGGTTAACAGCGGCGGTGACGACAGGAGGTTGAATGGCAATATTGAGGGTGCGAACTAATTGCTCGAGCGCTGGGATACACGCTTCTTTATCATAGGTCACACGCAGTCGTTCTTGGGTGTAAACTAATTCACTGCGTGTCTTAAAATCGGAACCACGTTGCTTCGCAACCGTAGCGGCCTCACTGCCGAGCAAGGCGATCTTCAGCGAGATACCTAAGCAGCAACTCACCCAACCCAGAGCGATGACGCCGTGTAAAGCCAAATAAGGACGCTTCATGGTTGATCTCCTGCAATGGCCCAGCGCAATTTGGCTGAGGCAGCACGCTGGTTAACTGCGTTTTCAGCGTCATCAGCAATAACTACTCGAGCGGCGACATCGCTAAAGACGTTCGCTACTTTAAGAGCGCGGAAAGATTGTTTAACCATGCGATCTTCAAGACTGTGAAAACTAATAATAACCGCACGACCGCCAGCTTTTAACACGGAAGGCAACGCGGTAAGCAAACGCTCTAACTGTCCAAGTTCGTCGTTTACCGCAATTCGTAAGGCCTGAAAAGTACGCAATGCTGGATGTCGTTGATGATGTCCAGGAACCACGCGGCGAATAACGGCAGCCAGCGCTTCGACACTATCAGCGCCTTCGCTACGAGCCTGTTTCAACGCACGCGCAATACGGCGACTTAATCGTTCTTCGCCATATTTATAAATAACATTGGCTAACTCGTCCGCGTCGAGGCGATCAATAAGACCTAAGGCACTTTCGCCGTGGGCGCAATCCATACGCATATCTACCGGCACCGACGCACGAATGGAAAATCCACGTGCACTATCATCCAGTTGCAAGCTGGACACGCCCAGGTCGGCTAACACGCCGTCGAATTGTTCGCCCGCTCTCACGGCAGACTCCACGGCATCGGCAAACGTATTCGTGCGGAGGGTAAACCGCTCAGCATAATTGGACAGGCGCGCAGCAGCCAAGCGCTGCGCAGCTTCATCGCGATCAACGCCCACCACGTTGGCTCCGGCGGCAAGCAAAGCGGCGCTATGACCACCCATGCCGAGCGTGCAGTCGAGCATACGCGTGCCAGGACCTGGACGCAGGTGTTGCACCACCGCATCAAGTAAGACTGGAACATGGCTCGTTGCCGCACGTTGTACATCTGGGTCATTCATTCCGTCTCAAGCACTCAAAGCGATAGCAGTTGATTGGGGCAAGCGCGTGGTGCGGCGCAGAAAAGCCAAATACGGGCTTTCTACGGCAACAACGCCGAGGCGATTATTCAAACAGCGTAAACGCAACGCCGCTTGTTCTAGTCCACCGTGTAGTTTCCCGCTGTCGTCACCCGGCGATGACTCCACCGCTGCGTCGAGTGCGCGAACCAACTGGCTCAGGTGTTCATCTTTCATGGGTGTCCTTTATTCTGGCGGTTTTAGATCATCAGATACGTATTTAAAGCTGGGTTGAAATTCGCTCCCGACTCTCGCCCAGACCACCGCGAGTAGTGCTCGGGATTCCACACTTGAATAGTCGTGTTCGTACAAACGAAAAATATATCCCGCTCCACGGATAAATGTTTGACCAAATGAGCAGATAACACCACACGATGCTGCGCATCAATCGACATCATTGCCATTTCGCCATTTAAGGATGTCACTAAATGTAGTCGTTGTTCTGCCGTCAGCGCAGCGTCATCCAAAATTCGTTGTTCACGACGTTGCAGCTCTTTTTCTGTCATTAGCAATACGATGGGAAAAGTTTCACTATCAGCTGAACGCGTTATGGCGTGTTTCATCCCCCGCAGGTGGTCTACGTCGCCTGCAAAAAGCAGGGCCCGCGCCTCCCGTGGAATCGTCACCTGGTTCTTTGGCGACAAACGTTGTGTAGGTAACACGTGAACTCCGTGGGCGGATACTGCAAATTACCTCTACTATATGCAACTCAAATCTACTTGATGCAACTTCAACTTAGTTAACGCAAAGTACCATCGCACAAGTGGTTAGTGCGTTCATTTTGACTCCATACTAAATAGCTTATGACTCTTTAAGCCTATGGTGGCCCTAGGAAATATTCACCGCCAATTATTCGCGCTGATGGCTGTCCATACAAATCGTAACTGGACCATCGTTGACTAGCGCCACCTGCATGTCGGCGCCAAACACTCCGGATTGAATAGGACGAGCCGTGTCGACGGCCAATTGCCGCAAAAAATCCTCATAGCGCGGAATGGCTAGGCTGGGCGCTGCTGCCTTAAGGAAACTCGGACGATTGCCCTGCTTGGTGCTCGCGAACAAGGTGAATTGACTAACGACCAAGACCTCGCCCTCGATTTCGGCGAGTGACAAATTCATTTTTCCGGCTTCGTCAGGAAAAATCCGCAAGCGAGCGATTTTCCCACTCATCCACACCACATCAACATCGGTGTCGTTGGCTTCAGTTCCCACCAGCACTAATAAACCACGACCAATGACCGCATGTTGTTGTCCGCTAATATGCACTGAAGCTGATAAAACGCGCTGTATTACCACTCGCATAGGAACTTCTCTAACAGATTTTGACTTTAAAAAACAAACCCCTGAGCGATGGCCCAGGGGTCGGTCAATTTGGTGGAGGTAAGGAGATTCGAACTCCTGACCTTCTGCATGCCATGCAGACGCTCTACCAACTGAGCTATACCCCCCAATGTGCTAACTTATCGATAACTTGATGGTCAGCCATTGCCGATCGCATCCCCGCACAGCGACCTAAGTCACCTTGCGAGGGCGGGAAAATATGGGGCTCGAAAAAATGGGCAAGAACAAAACCCGCAAACGCCATTAAGCACATCGCACCCCAAACCGATTTCACAGACAACGGTTCACAGACACGGGTTCGCAGACGCAATTCATAGCAACGATGCTGACTTGTGTCAGCGCGAAGTGATAAGTAGCATACGGGCGTTCTTCTGGTCCTGGAGTCAACGGATGCGACCATACCACGTCCTTATATCAGCCCTCTTATATAGCGGTCTCGGCAGCGGCTTCGCCTCTGCAGCCGACTCTGTCCAACTTACACCCACCCATACGAAGCCGTGGACGGAAACGTTCGCGATGCAATTGCAGGGCAAGGAACGCACCTACGTCGTGTATCAGGTCAACAGCTATTTGCTGACCACAGCTGCCGACATTACCGACCCAACCTTTCTGCACAATAAAGATGTGGTGATCGCGGCCAAATTGGGCCGCGTCGATAATGGTAAAGTAACCTTTTATAATATGCCAAAGGTTAACTCATTCGGACCAATGGAATTATGGCGTACTCGAATTGATGGGGATAACCTTTACGTATTCGGCCACTTCACCGTCAGCAATGGCAATTCAACCTTCACCATTACAGCTGCGGAAAGCGCGCCGTCTGATCAACAAATTATTGATCAAAAAATGGCCGCGATTCCTGTCGCTAATTTAGACGAACGATTAGAAGCAGCCGCCTGGGCCCGCGAGATGGGTGCCGTACATGGCAATCGCGAATTTTGGTTGGTTGCAGCCGACAATATTATTTCTGCCGTCGTGAATGATGGGGTTGCTCAAGCCGAACAGACCAAAGACATCAACAAATTGCTGAAAGCCATGGGCTGGTGCCAAGACTTACTGCGCGATATTCCACGCGCCGCACGCATTGGCAGCGCACCCTGGATACGCCAAGTTGGTGGCCCTGGGGCAGAAGAAGTCGCCAAATATATGCGGCGTTGGGATCTGGAATTTTATGCTGGTCAATGGCGCCCACGTGGTGATGCCCTAACCCAAGAATACCAAGATCGTTTTACCGCCATTGGCTGGCGCGATGCCGAAGGTTATTACAAACTTGGTCGTTGGGCTGATGCTAATGCCGAAGTTTTACCACGTGCTCGCGAACTCAGTTATCGCGCCTATCAATCGGGATTCCGCGCCAATTCCAGTCATAACGCTATTCGTCGTGAATTAGGCATGGAACCAGTCAATGCCAATAATGCTGGTGCAGCCCAAGGCGAATTACGCGACGCCCTGAGTGGTATTATTATACCGATTCCACCAAATTGGGATCGTACAGATCCCATCAATGGCGACGCCACGTGGATTGATCCCACCAGCGATACGGCCTACATCACAGCAAAAATATTACGCAATTTAGAAACGTTGGGCGCTTTCAATGCCATTTGGGCCAGTCAATTAACCCAAGTGCAATTGAAAAACGAATTCACCAACATTAAAGAAGAGGCACTCACATTTCCTAACGGCCAAGCTCGTATCGTCACCTACAGTTACCGCGAAGGTCGTTACCAACGCCACGCTGCCATGATCGTCGTCGTCAATCCCAAAGGCAAAGCCGCACTGCGTCTCGACGCAAATGGCGCGGACACTGAAGCCGACGCCGTTAGCAAACAGCTCAGCGCACTGTTTGGGCAAATTGTATTGCCAGATGCGAATGCGATATCCGCCCCCGAGACTCCCGCTGCTAGTCCAGCAGCTATTCCAGCAAAGACTCCAGCAAAGACTCCAGCTCCTGCAGCGCCGGTTCCAGAAAACGCGGATGAAGATAACAGCACTAATTAATTTTACGACGTAAGTTACCTGCTGCTAAATATCGCCACGATTTCTCAATAACATTGGAAATCGTGGCATTTTTTTTCTCCTTCTCGCGTTATCCGAGCACTCGCTCCAGAGATTCAATTATACTTATTCCCTGTCTAGTGAAAGCCAAGTCTAGCTCACCCTCACTGTAGCTTTTGCGCAGATCTTATCGATTAGTTACTTCGAAGCTCTCACCTGCGATAAAATAACGCTCAATGACGGCAGGGTTTTGATCGGCAAAATCGCTGCGGATATTGCTCATATGACTAGCAACAGACACCGGATTCTCGTCGCCCAAGCTTGGTGCCCTAGCTCATTTAATGCTTTTTAGGATCAAGGCCCTGGGTCGCCAAAGTCGTATTGTCCCCCCGCTCCTTGCACCGACTCCCAGCAAAACCAATTCCCCTACTTGAGCCCGCGCGAAGCCTCGATATCACCCCGTCTCTCCACTCGCCGGGGTGGCGGAATAGGCAGACGCAGGGGACTTAAAATCCCCCGACCGCAAGGTCGTCGGGGTTCGAGTCCCCGCCTCGGCACCAAACGATAAAACCACGGTTGTTACCGTGGTTTTATCTGTTATTAAGCCCTTCAGACAACGCCGCTTGGGCGTCGCTTCGCTCAGCACCAAGGTGGCTAAGCGCTTAGCGGGTGTTAAATTTATCGACCTTAATGGTGTAGGCGTTATTCACATTCGTACCCCGAATGACCAGGCCGTCCTGTTCAGGAACGCCAGCCTTGCCTTTCACGCTGAGGTAGTCCCCAGCTTTAAGCTTCGGTTTGTCGTCACTGAATACTAAAAATACCACCGCACTGCGTGGCGCGCCTGAAACCGTCACTCCTTCATCACTGACTTCGGCAGACCATTGCCCAAACGCCTCGTCGTCACTGGCCTTTGGACCGAGTCCCAGTGCAACCACCATTAACCAGGGAGCCATGGGGTATTGTGTGGCCATAATTACGCGACCGCTGACAGAAACTTCTTTGCGGACAAACAATTTACGCGATTCCTCTAAATCGAGCGTTTCTTCTTTTACCGAGGCCACGCGTATGGCGTTATCGATGACGCCAGCTGGGCGCAAACTCATGTCCACACTCGTCAGCCATATGATGAGCACAATGAAAGCAATCACTCCACCAACGACAGGCCCCATGATTTTAGGCTGTAAAAACCATGGTTTTATCACTTCATCATCAGGATGCTTGCTACATTCACGACACGTTTCGCGTTGCGGTTTATTCTTTGCACCACAATGTGGACAGGACCATAGATCTTTCGCTACCCCTGGTGCGACATCAAAATTATCGCCAAAATTAGCGGTCGGCTTTTTTGCCGTGCGTCCGGCTCCAGGCTTTTCATTTGGATCAGTTGCAGCCTTAGCTACTCGACCTGTTCCTGGAACAGCATCGGCTTTCGGTGCTGGCGCTTTTGCGTTAGACGTATCGACTTCAGCATCATCAAACGGATTAAAATTTGCCGCTGGCGCTGGAGCTTTTTTCTTCGGCGCTGGCTCCGATGGGCTATTATCAAACTCATAATTAACTGGCGCACTGGGCGCGACGGGAGCTGTCGGCGCAGTATTGCTGCCTTCGCCTAGCCCACTGGCCAATGATTTGCCTCCGAGCGCCTTGCCACCAAGGCCTACTTTGCCCGGCTCCTTAGCCGCTGATTTTTTTAGCGGTCCGCCTAGATCTGGTACTTGTGGTCCGGTGTTCATCGTAAGTGCTCCCGCAGCGCTTTGGGGTTGGCAGGGTGAGGATACACCTGTCAGTGGCAAGTAGGCAATGTCTACATGACCAAGGTGATTGATGCAGACGATGTAAATGTCAAAAAATTACTGACAAGATACCAACCGTTGTTGCGCAAATCTGCAGGCTACCTGCGAATCGATCGGGCTAAAACTCAAATGTTGCGCCTAACCGAAATAAGTAACCCTTATCCTTTTACGCTCTTACTCTCCAACCCTAAGGAGCATCAGGGCCAACGACGGGAAACGGTTTGGTCAGGCCATGTTCAAAGGCTCCAATGTCTGGCGCGATTCCGTGAAATGGTTGGCCTTGGTCGACCCCCGCATCAATCAAATTCGTATTCGGCTCAACCGAGGCAAAGAATGGCCACGGCCGCTCACCGCTGCCAGATAACCAGGACAATTGCCCAACCTGATTGCCGTCTGGTACGTCCGTCATGTTTATGACGACGTTCCCACTCGCTTTGATCTTATCGTTCACACCGCGTTGAGTTGGAAATAAAGCACGTGGCTTTTCCATCGGGGCAACGAAAATATTGTTTTTCACTACCCAATTATTTAATCGTTCACCGCTATAAGCGCCAAATATTGCTCCGGTACGATCACCAGCATCTGCACAGAAAACGGTATTATTAAACACCTGAATATCTTCCGCCAAACCTTCATTCATCCACACAAATGCGCGATCGAGTTTTTCAATCACATTGTGGTGAATCCATACTGGGCCTTTATTCTTACCGCCATGTTGGGTATACACTCGCCCACCCGTTTTTTCGATGCGAATATAATTATGACTCAAGCGCAGATGATTACGCGGGCCTTCAACCGTATAGCTATCCGTCATGATATTATGATGCAACCACACTGAATAAGCGTGACCACGCGAATTTGGGTCAGCGCCTTGGCCACCTTTGGGAACGGAACAACAACGATTGAGATAATTATGGTCGATCTCTAACCCAAACTCATTTTCATGCGCCGATTCAAATGCAAATTCACCCGCAACCTCAACATGATTATGGTGAAACCGAACGGCTTCATGACCGCCACCTTTATAACCATATCCTTCGCCCACAGTGGCGAGTATACGATTATGGTGGATTTCCGATTCTTTGATCCAGGTCGTACGTATCAGCCCTCCATGATGCTGCATCTTTGTCGAACTGGCGTTTTCAATGAGGTTATGATGCACATTTAATTTTCGCGAATGGTTGAGCATCATTCCCGCCCAACGAAAATCATGCACGTATAATTCAGTCAACTCAATATTTTCGCCATCCATACAAAAAATACCGCCCGTCAGATGACGATCGGTTGGCGAAACGATCACCAATGCGCTGAGGTGTATATCTTTGACTTTCTTCATGGCGATCATGAACTCGTTTTCCGGCACCTCTTTATTAAACTTAGTTACTAATTCCCATTTTTTATCCGCCACAATAACCGTTCCCGTGGCCGGATCTCGACCAGCACCCACCACCGTCCAACCAGATTTCAATTTCGCCGTGCGCTGAGCCGTAAATGTTCCCGCACCCAAACGAATCGTATGCGTGCCTTCCGATACTTGCTCGCAAGCAAATGCTAAGGATGCCCACGCCATCGCTTCGGTTAATCCATTCCGATCCGCAACGTCAACGCCATTAACAGCAACGTGGTAGGTTTCGGCGTCAGCAACGCCGGTCAGTAACAATGCGAATAAACCAGATAACCAACGAAACATACACAGTCCTTATGCGAGACGTTGGGTAAACGCCTGACCGCTTGGTGTGTGACCACTGAATACACCTGAGTGCGCCTCAGCACATTACCGTTCCAATACCATGATCGCTCTCAGGTCGCCTGTCCTTCCGATCAGCAATCTTATTTTGCCTTAATGTCCAACAACGACTTTGGCGCCAACCGCGTCGCGAATAAGCGCTGCTAAGGCACTCGCTTCCGCGATCGTTGGTGCTTCTGCGATAATACGACTCACCGGTTCCGTGCCCGAAGCCCGCAAATGCACCCAGCGATCTGGCCATACTAATTTTAATCCATCCATCGTTATTAATTCAGCGCCTTTGGTGACCGCATGACCATTCAATTTCGTTATGGCAGCCGTAACTGCCGCGCGATCCATCGATACCTTTTCTTTATGAATCGCA
>CANETI010000003.1 GCA_947440715.1 Planctomycetota bacterium
CGACGCAACTGAATTACGCATCATTCGCCTCGCCGAGTGTTTAAAATTAGCTGAACTCAATCGCGCTCACTAATACATGACTCTTTCTCCATTCGATGATTTAGCCCGCTTCTGCGAATTATTATCCGACACCAATATTCATAACATCATCGTTGGTTCCATTGCGGCGATGCACTTTGGTGAACCACGAGCCACTATCGATATTGATTTAGTCCTCAATGCTGCGCCCGAAGACGCCGCACGCATCGCTAGTGCCTTTCGCGACGAACGTTTTTACGTACCTCCTATTTCGGTTATTGAACGTGAACTTCGACGCTCTGGTGGGCAATTTAATATTATTGATACAACCACCGGATTAAAAGCTGATTGTTACTCCGCTGATAAAGATGAGCTTGGGCAATATCAATTTGCTCATGCCATCGCTGGTGTATTAGGTACAACGCCCGTCTATTTTGCACCACCAGCTGCGGTGATTGCAAAGAAATTGCAATACCATGCGATGAGCCATCAAGATAAACATCTACGCGATATTCGCGCGATGTTGGCATTAAGTCCGGAATTGATAGATCTCGGATTTTTAGAACAATGGACCGAGACACACGGATTGTCTGTTATTTGGCGTCAATGTCGTTCGCGTGTTGGCGAAGCATAGATTTTTTTGACTGACGTATGTTCTTATTCCTTGGTTGGTGCTAGCTGCGGTTTGCGAATCAACGTCCACATACCCAACAATTCAATCACTAAACCGGCGGCACCAGCGAAGCATAAACCAATAATAATGTGATTTGGCAACGCGGTAATTTCTTGGCCCATTAATGATACCGTCACTTCTTTGGTGCCGGATAGCTGTTCTTGATTACTGATATAAATAAATCCGGCCATACCCATGACGGCAAGTCCGGTAACAACACGAATGAGTCCGCTGATAATCCGCATTGTTTTTCCTTGCCAAGTCGCTGTTGGAGTTAACGGCATAATTAAACGCGCCAAAGAACGCGCAAGCGACTAGTCGCTACTCACTGGTTTAAGGGTTGATGCAAGTGAACGGCATGGCTTAAAAGCCACACTACATGCCCTGCCCCAGAACGCTCAATCCATCACCGACGCGAGTCGCAAGGAAAGTCCCGGTTTATACCAATGCTGTCGATGTCTGGCAGATATTACCTGGTTGAGCCGAAGCATCTCCTCGACAACCTAGGGAAAATACGGAGGTCCTATGTTTGTGGTATGGGTTGATATCCAAGTGAAGCCGGAACACGTCGCGGATTTTATCGAAGCGAGTAAACTTAATCATTTGGGCACACGGCAAGAACCTGGAAATCGACGCTTTGATGTGTTGCAAATAAATGATCAACCAACGCATTTCCGTTTATACGAAGTCTATGTCGATGAAGATGCTTTTCGCGCACATCAACAAACCGCGCACTATTTCCGCTGGAAAGAAGCGGTCGAGCCATTCATGGCGGTGAAGCGTTCGGCTGAAAAATTGACCGCCTTATTTCCGACGCCCTGGGCGTGAGCGAACCACCAATATCAGACAGTCGATCAACAGCAGTTCAGGCACAGTCCGATCGCGCTTATCAGCCAACTCCATTAATTGATCGTTTAGTCGCACCATTTGGCGCACGCCGCTTAGTGGCTGGTCGCCCAGGTATGGGTTGGCTGCTCACTGAAGTTTCACCCGCCCAAATATGGTGCGCGTTGACCGGCGCACTATGGTTAGATGGTTATAATTTCGTGTTGTATTTGACCTTGCTCGGTGCGTCTGTTGCTGAACTCGCGTGGTTACCTTTGGTTAATTACGGTGGCTTTGCCCTCAGCGTTTTATTTCTCGCTTTGCGTCCACCACGGAGCGATGCCAAAGCAATTTGCCTGACCTATACTTTTATCGCTCGCAGTTTATGGCTCGGTGTCGTGGCGTGGCCATTAATTGCCTGGTGGTTAGAACTAGGAACCGGGGCGATTTTAGCTGGTGTTTTTATGTCAGTGTTTTTAACCGCCTTATTTGGCAACGTCGGCGTCGCAGCATTCATGACTTGGACAGCAGCCGTCGTACCACGTGAAGAACGCGGACGATTTTTCATGTGGCGCAATCTCAGCGCCTTTGCTGCACTCACGGCCACCTTTCAAATTGTAGCCTGGTTGTGGCCAGTGGCGAGCACCGCCACGAGCAGTAATTCAGTCGAATTAGCGTGGTTAATGGGGCTTTTTACCGCTACCACGATCTTCGTTATTTTAAGCACCTTTCCTCTCGCGTGGAGTCCAGCCATGCCACCGCGAGATGCCTCAGCAGAGCCACATCGTCCCTTGTGGGAAACGATTCGCACCGTGCGTGGCTTTCGCAGGTTGTTGGCCATGGGCGCACTTAATACCGCAGCCATGGCCTGTCTGCTGACCTATTTACCGCGTTTATTACATCAATTGGGCATGGAAGGGCAAACCTACGCCGCTCTGCAAGGCAACGTTCAAGTCCCATTAATGCTCGCCGGAATAATTATCGCTGGTTTTGCCTTACGTCATCTTGGTGGGGCATTTTTAATGCGTGGCACATTAATCATTACCGTCTTTGGTGATAGTTTATTTTTACTCCTCACTAGCGCTAATTTAGCCTGGCTTGCCCTGTTGTGTCTGGGTTGCGTTGGCCTTGGCCGTGGCCTAGCCTCCATCGCATGGATCGGCCGTATTCAAGAATTAGCGCCCGCACATGACACTCGATTTCCGCTGCTGCACTTGGGGATTAACGGTATTGCTGGCATGCTTGCTGGACTTGCCTTAATGATCACGGTTCCGTGGTTGGAAGCACAATATGTGGCTCAGACCATAACCCACGAACCACTGTGGTTGGTCATTGGTGCTGGTGTTCTTTTACGTTGTGGCTCACTGGTTTTAGCGCTACTGCCTACCCGTACCTAATAAGCGTCATTTGAATTTCACAAATCATTCGCCACGATTACGACATGGATCAACGTACCTTATTCGTTCGCTGGTTGATCCAACTCGGTATGTGGTTGACGTGTGGTCTATTCATTATTGCCTGCTTTGCCTGGTGGCTCTTACCGGCCTATGCGCCGCGCTGGTTTGGCCAAGTTGCCGACGCTATTCCGCTGCTCACTCGCCCGATTGCCAGTCGCCTGTATAAATATGGCGAGGCTGAATACATGATCTGTGCAGATTTACGCACCTCCGATTCAAAAAAATCTAAAGCCGCTGCTCGCAATGCCTATCATCCTTTGCATGAAGCAGCGCGGCTTTACATCCAATTATCTGAAGCCACGCCTGATGACAAAGCATTAGAAGCACAAATGCATAGCAGTAATCGATTACGTTATGCGGTAAAAAAAGAGGTCTGGATCGATATACCGCCATAAACGACCCACTGTGATTAGCAGACCGGAACTCAATCTGACTCACGCTTTGAAGCTGACTCGCGCTCTTGTCTCCTCAATCCCCTACGAGATTCTGTTGTTGGAGCGCCCCCACGCATGACCACCAAGACTGTCCCCACGCAACAGGCAACTATTCCCGTCGTGCTAGTATTGACTGTGCATCCGGATGAACGCGATCAGGAAAAAGATCGCGAAGCAGAAATGCACAGCTTGTTGGATACGGCTGGGCGTTCGGTGGTCGCGACTTTAGTTCAGCATTTACAAAAACCTGCGCCAGGAACTTATATTGGCTCTGGAAAAGTCGAAGAATTAAAAACCTCGGTTCTCGATTCCGGTGCACAACAAGTAGTATTTGATGTGCGGCTGTCGCCACGCCAGCAACGCAACCTGGAAGAAGAAATTAGCGTTCCCGTGCTTGATTATGACGAATTAATTCTCGACATTTTCGCCCGCAATGCGCGCACAAACCAAGCCATGTTAGCGGTCGAATTAGCGCAAGCCGAATATGATAAAGCACGACTCAAGCGTCTGTGGACCCATTTAGATCGCCAAAGTGTCGGCGGGTCTTCTGGTTCAGGTTCGGGATTTAAAGCCGGCCCTGGGGAAAAACAAATTGAAATGGACAGGCGCCAAGTGCGCAAGCGGATACAAGATTTAAAGGGTCGCTTAGCCGACATTGCTGCGCGTAAGGATCGAGCAGTTAAAACCCGCAGCGATGCCTTTAATGTCGCTTTAGTCGGATACACAAATACCGGTAAAAGCACGTTGATGAATGCGCTGACCAATGCCGAAGTGCTGGCTCAAGATCGCCTGTTTGCCACGCTTGATACGCGCACCGCCCAGTTATTCCTCGATCGTCATCACAATGTCGTCATTTCAGATACCGTCGGATTTATTCGTAAATTACCGCACACACTCATTGCCAGTTTCCATGCTACCCTCGCCGAAGTACGTGAAGCTGATTTGTTGCTCCACATCATCGACTCTTCGAGTCAACAAATGGAAAATCAAATCGAAGCAGTCGAAGGCGTATTAAAAACCATCAATGCCGAAGAAGTGCCGATGGTGATGGTATTTAATAAAGTTGATAAAGCCTACAGTAAAACCATTCTGCTGGCCTATCGCCGCCGGTACAAAGAATCGGTAGCCATCAGTGCGCTTAATGGCACCGGATTAGATGAACTAAAAGAACTTATTCGTTCACACATCGATCGCCGGGCACAAAAAGTAACGGTTCGTTTCACCGTCACGAATGGCGCATTGGATGCCTTTGTCCGCAGTCGCGCTCAAATCTTGGAAGAACAGTACGACGAAGACGATGCGATTTTAACCCTGGTCGCTGATGAGCGTTTATTTCAGGAATTAACCACGAACCCACAACTCGTGGTAACGCCGGTTGAAGCCGTGATCGATAAAACCACGGTCAATAAAACCACCACGAATAAATTAACCACGGCGAAAACCACGGTTGCCAAGACGGTGAAAAAAGACGTCCGGTAAACGCCCTGCGTTCGGCTGGTTATGGCTTCGACCAGCCATCGAAACGATCTTCCCACTCGTCATCGTTTTCCCATGTCTTAATGGTAGACCAATAATTTAGCGCCTTACTGAGATCTAATTTTTCGAATGAGAGTCCTTTGAACACTACCACAGGACGTCCTGGCGGTTTACCGAAACTACCAGGTGGGAAACGCCAACCGCGTATTTTGAAAAAACCTTCTTCGCTCACTGAACCGACCCACATTTTACTAATCGGTTCACCATCTCGCTCGTCCACTAATGAACAACGCACCAATAATTCGAACTCATCAACACCCATGGGGTAAGCCGTTTTCCATGCCGGTTTCGATTCGATAATTTGGAAAGGACAGGGATCGGTCGAATTTGAACTGCGACCGCCACGGGGATTATAATAAACCACGAAATCAAATTCTTTTTCTAGACTCGCTTTAGTATACCCAGCCTCTGCATTGGTGCGAGCCAACGCCTCAATGTCGACGTTTTGCCACCACCAGATCGGCAGCACCCAGGGAGCTGCGTACCACAACGCCGCTAGAATAGGGATCAACACGACGATCGTCGCGATTTTGGAAGAACTGTTGTTAGTACCGGTAGACATGACAGTACTATGCCGCCTTTTTACCGCACTGACAAGCACAGGTTAGGGACTATTCGGCACCATTCGCTTGCTGATCTACACGAATCCTAACTACTCTCTCAGCACAAATTTGGCTACCATCTAAGGCAACAAACGATTCACCTGCTCAATATGAATGTGCTGGTTTCCCTTCGCTTTGCCAAAGTAATGAGGTTTCATGAACCTTGCTCACACACGGGAATGCCGTTCGAGTTGTTGCGATATTACGGTTTCACCGCCCAGTGTTCATCAAAGAAATCCGTCGCCACGACGCGCCCAGGGACATCATTAGTTGGCGGTTGATCAAGACCAATGATGGCCCAATCACCAAGTTTAGGGTTCTGCAAAGAATTATTACGGTCGTTGTATTCACGCCAAGTCAGCGCGCTATTAAGCACCACATAATTCGTTGGGTTCAACGGGTTGGGATAAATCATGGCCAAGGCGTGTTCATTCGCCGAATAAGTTTTTCCACCAATACTAATGGCTGTCGCATCCCAACTGATCGGCAATTGTTTGGCAATTTTTGCGATAACTGTATTCGACGCCGCATCGCCCCACAAGACTAAGTGGAAGCGTTTCATATCATCATCGGTGACTTCCGTATCCTTTTTCACACGCAAATCGCCGCGCATCGCACTCGCCCAACGCTCGTGAAAATGTTTTGCTTCAAAAGTCGACCAACGTTGAAAAGCCGCATTGGGTGACGTACCCGTGGGCTCAACCACTAAAAATGGCACATTATAAATATCATCGATTGGTCCCTGTTGGCCTGGGCGTTTGCGTAACCCCGTATCATCGCCCGACTGAGCCACGCTCCAGATTCCTGTACTTTTAACCAACTCCGTTCCGGCAACATTAACTTTGAGTAATTTCACTGCCGTTCCATCAACCGTAATGACACTTCCATTTTTTAACTGCGGCCAAGAAACACGTAAGCGATTAATATTGAGCGTCGTTAGCGCCACATTTGCGCCATCAGCCTTGGCATCAATGCGACTATCAATCCAATGTTGATCCAGGCCCAAAGCTTCAAGCCAAAACAGGCGATTATAACGCAGGTTTTGCGTCTGAAACGACAACGTCGGTTGATGTTTAGGACGGCCAGCCACCACGGCTTCTTTGACTAAAGCCAACACCTCTTTGAGGGAATCTGGATGATATTTATGCGCCGTCATCGGCCCGACAAAATGCTGCAATTTTTTCCCGTGCTCTGCAAAAACTGCCTTCATCACGACTGACGCTTGCGTCTGCTTATCCTGATCTCCGCTATATTCACTGTATGGCAGACAAAATAAATTGCGCACATAGTATGGCACATCATTTACTCGCCATAAGGTTTGTTCCATTTTAGACGGCAAAGCCTCTGGTTTATATTGCATAAATAACGCCGTCTCACTGTAGCCAGCACCAGCATGTATGGCGCAAAATAAATCGGTGTAATGACAACCAACAGAACGTGCCCCACCCCCACCCATGCTAAATCCCATCAGCACAATGCGTTCGGAATCGATGCGATATTGACGTTGCACTTCGGCAATAACATCGACCACGTCTTGCTCGCCTGGACCTTTAAAACCAATGCATTGGCGGCCAAAAGCGTGAACCACCAAGGAGTCATCCGGATGCACTTCGCCGACACTCGTCGCACGTTTGTGCATAAAATGTAAATCGGTTTCTTTCGAACCGCGACCATGCAACCAGACATATAATGGTGCTGGTTTTGCGAGATCTATTTTTTCTGGAATGACCATGCCATATGGTTGCGCCGAACCATCTATCTGAGAACGGTATCCACGCACCACCAATCCCGTCTGCTGAGTCCATGGATTCGTGTCAAATTTTTCAAGTCGTTCCTTCGCTTGCTGCAGCGCCCAATCCGCTTTCGATAGATCTTTTTTCAAGTCATAGAATTCGCCAAAGCGCAACGCAAAGTCGAGAGCCTTTACATAAATTTCCACATCTGGTGCTAGCGGTTTGCCAGCGAGGTGTTGCTTGACCAACGCCTGTAATTCCTTCACCCCACTAGTTAATCTTTGTTGATCCTGATCACTCAACGCCACACCCTTATCTGGCACCACCCACGTAATCGGGGCATAATCTTCAGCGCTCACCACCAAGGGGAACAACAGAGCAGCAAGGGCTAACCAACGACACGACATAATAGTCACTTTCAAAAGACGGTGGATGAAGGGATACGGCGTAGATGCACCGGTGCTGATTGCCAGATGAATCGATGAACTGACAGCGTTGTTATTTTGGTCCTCGGTCCAAGCCCCGTCCAGTGAAATGACTTTAACCAATCAGGAAATTCCCTATCAAATTACCAGGCGAAATAACCATATCGATTCCATGGGTCGTCGGAGTCATGACAACCCAGGCGTGGCGCTCTAAATTGAAACGGTTGAAGTAGGCAAATTTCGAAACCGCTTCTCCGACAGCCGTCAGATTTTGATTGGACTAATGCTCAGTGGTTCACCTACATTTGGCATATTGGATACCTAACATACGGTGACTGATGAGGTCGACGGCATTCACATGAAAACATTGGAAACGACGCGACAGATTTTCCGTAATTTATTACCATGATAACACGCGCCTGTCTTCTCATCCTTATCAGCTTCACTTTCCTGCGTGCCGGAGACGTCCCCGTGCCAACGTGGTTACCTCCAGTACCTCTACGAAAAGCTCCAGATACTGGCGCACGCGGTAATTGGCTAACGCCAGAACAAGGCCAACAGGCATTGGATCATGTCTTAGCACATGTGCACAATCGCACCGAGTGGGAACGAGAAGGCACCCATTTGCGCCAACGCATCCTTGAGACCATGGGTCTTATTCCCTGGCCAAAACGAACGAACCTCAACCCGATTGTTGGTGAACGGCATTACGCCGAGGGCTACGCCATCGACAATATCGCCTTTGAAGCCATTCCTGGTTATTATGTGACCGGCAATTTGTATTGGCCAACCGTTGGTGAGGGACCATTCCCTTTGGTCTTGTCCATGCATGGACACACCAAATATGAATGGGGATGCCGTTCCGATCAGGGCCAGTATCGCGCAGGTATGTTAGCTCGTATGGGTGCTATTGTTTTAGCAATCGACATGGTTGGTTATGGTGAATCCATGTCTCATATCGATCATGCGACGGCACATAAAAATCCGTACAATGCTACTCTGCATCTCTGGGGTGCGATGCGGGCTTTAGATCTCTTATGCTCACTCAATAAAGCGGATCCCAGCCGCATTGCCGCAACCGGTGAATCCGGCGGTGGCACCCAGACCTTCTTACTCGCGGCACTTGATGAGCGCATCACGGTCAGCGTGCCCACCGTCATGGTGTCGTCGTATTTCTTCGGCGGTTGTACGTGTGAAAGCGGCGCACCCATTCATTTAAGCACCGATCATTTCACCACCAACGCGGGTATCGCCGCGCTTGCGGCACCACGTCAGCAATTATTAATAAGTGATGGGAAAGATTGGACCGATCGCAATCCGACCAGCGAATTACCGTTCCTTAAAACTATTTACGGATGGTACGATGCTGCTGAACGTGTGGAAAACGCCCACTTCGCAACCGAAGGTCATGACTACGGTCCCAGCAAACGCGGCGCGATGTATCCCTTCATGGCTAAACATTTAGGTCTCGATTTATCCATGGCTAAAAATGCCACCGGCGAGATCGACGAATCCATGATCCACATCCTACCAGTAGGAAACCTACACGTCTTTACCGCTGCCAATCCTGCGCCAGCCAATCAATTGCCCGATATACGGGCTGTCGCAGCGACACTGCGCGCACTGCAACCGTAGATTGAAATCAGATATTCCCTGGAGGACTGTTGCACCGGAGGAAACCTGCAAAACTTTTAATCATCGCTCTCGTCGCGCTAGCCGTGATGATTATTCATGATCTGATGCCGTGAAAAAGTGATAAAATGGAAAGCCATTGATCGCCAACGATGAAACTACTGATTTAATCCTCGAGAGCTAAGTGACCCATATGGGGAACCGGTCCTCCAGGTGCGTGTCTTGGCTCAATCAGACATTCCCCGCGTGAATCCCCATGATTTCTGCCGTTGCGCAATTGGTTCCATGCTGACAGTGGCACACTCGTCCCATGGCTTGGTCCCCGCATCCCCTCATTCGTTGCTTCGCGTTCTATCGTCCGCATATGCGGTTGTTTGTGATCTCCACGTTAGTGGCGATGGTGGTCAATCTCAGCCTGCCGGTGACGCAATATATTATTGGTTTAGCAATTCATGATTTAGAACAGGGCCTTGCCGTTGTTCGTTTGACCGATGGTACCTTAGATTTATCGCGTGCCTGGATGTGGGTGGTTTGGTTACTTGGCTTCGCCTTAGTGCGCGGCCTGGTGCAATACGGTGGTTCCATATTAGGTATGATCTTAGGGCAACGCTTGCTCCACGATTTACGTGCTAGTTTATTAGCCAAAGTACAACAACTCGATCAAGCCTATCATTTAACACACGGCACTGGTGAAATTGTGACACGCACAACGCGTGATAGCGATAAGGTCCGTGATGCCGTGGTTGGCGGTTGGCGAACGTTGTTAGAAACCGCGTTAGTTATTATTGGCTGTCTCGGAATGCTGGCCTATTACCATGTGTTATTAGCAGCCGTGCCATTTGCATTGGTTATCGTCGGCGTGTGGTGGTTCGTCGCGCAGGCACGTCATTTGGTGACGCTCGATCGCGCAGCGGGTGATGCCTATGATATCGTCACCCAAGAATTAGCCGAAGGCGTCGGCGGCGTGCGGGTCATTAAATCTTTCGCCCTGGAAGACGTGCGCATTACCGGCTTTAAACACGCCATTAAGGGCTATACCACGCCCGCGCGACACGCTTTACAATACGCCGTCTGGCGCTTGCCCTTACCGCAAATGTTAGTGGGTATGGGACACGTGTGGATATTATGGTACGGCACCACCTTAGTCGCAGCCAATACCATTAACATTGGTGAATTAGTCGCTGCCTTGATGATTATTACCGCCATTATTTTCCGTGTCGAAAACGTCGGGCGCACGATGCAAACGTTTGCTGAGGCTGGGGCCTCCGCAGAGCGCATCATGCAAATTCTGGACGCTGTACCTGCTATCTCTTCGGCAACCGATCATTTACCCCTCGGTCCATTGGGTGTCCAATTCGATGCGATTAGCGTGCGTAGTCCCACCGGCGCAACGGTGCTTAATAACCTTTCACTCACTATTATTCCAGGCAGTGTGGTTGCGTTGGTCGGTCCGACCGGCTGTGGCAAAAGTACCCTGGCCTCACTGCTCCCCCGTTTAATTGATCCACAGCAGGGTCGCGTCGCTTTCGGTTGTGACGAAACCACTTGGTGCGACGCGCGGACACTGGACCTCACTAATTTACGACAACGCGTACAAGTGGTCTACCAAGATAGTTTCTTATTTAGCGACACGGTCCGAGCTAATTTATTATTAGGACAACCATCCGCCAGTGACGCCGATATTCATGCAGCATTATCCGCCGCTCATGCCCATGATATTATTGCGAGTCTCCCCGACGGACTAAACACCATTATTGGTGAACGTGGCGCAACCTTATCTGGCGGGCAACGACAACGACTGTGTTTAGCGCGCGCCCTGATCGCTAAACCCGCCGTGCTATGTTTAGATGATGCGACCAGCGCATTGGATGCTGTCACCGAACGCCACATCTTAAACCACCTCCGCCAACCTAACGGCGGCACCACGGTGCTCGTGATCGCGAGTAAATTATCGACCATCTTGCTCGCTGATCGGGTCATCATGCTCGATGACGGTCACATTGCGGCAGACGGCACGCACACTTCATTATTAGCACAGTCGCCGACCTATCGCGAATTATTGGGCGGTGTCGCATGAGCGATCTGGAAGTCGAAGAAGCATTCGCACGCGCGCGTTTAGATCGCCAAACGTTCCATCGTCTGGTGGCATTACTACGACCAGTCCATGGTCGTTTAATGTGGGTATTGGCGGTGGAAGCCATTTTAGTTGCCTCCATTTTCGCTCGACCATGGCATATTCGCATGGTGATCGATTATGGATTAATACCGGCCGAATCCGGTTGGATCGTTGATACCGCTTTAGTTGCCTTGATGTCTGCCGGTTTAGCCGCTACGTGGGTCCTACGTTTCGGATTAGCTGGTGTCACCCGCTGGCTTACTGGCACCATCGCTATTCGTCTGTTAGCGGATTTACGCGCACATCTTTTCACCCATGTCCAATCATTATCGGTTCGCTATTTCGATCGCACACGCGTTGGCCGCATCGTTGCCAGAGTCGATCGCGACGTCGACGCCCTCGAACCATTAGTCGTACACGGCGCACCAGAATTATTATCGACCATGATGCGCTGCGTCGGCGCCGGTGTTTTATTATGGTGGATGAGTCCGACACTATTCTGGTCACTGTGCGGCATTGTACCAACGTTGTTGTTAGCCATGTGGGCCTTCAAACGTTTCGGAACCGCCTTGTGGAGTGTCGTCGCGGAAGCCAAAAGTCGCGTCACCGCGCATTTAGTAGAAACCGTGGCTGGTGTGCGCGTCATTCAACAAACCACGCAAGAAACCGCTAATTTGGCGAAGTATGTCGGCCTGTTACATGTTTTGGATTCCACCGCCATTCGCGGCACCTGGGGTTGGGCATGGTTCCAACCTTTTGCCGCATTGTTATTCACCGCAGGCATCGCCATCTTAGTTGTCGTTGGTGGCATTGGCCTTGAACAAGATGAATTAACGCTCGGTCAAATGGCCCAAGCCGTATTTTATATTTTTGTCTTTTTAGGTCCGTTACAAGAACTCGGTGAATTATTCGAACGCTTTGCCACCGGCACCGCTTCCGCTCAACGCATATTTTTATTGCTCGATACGAAGCCTGATATTAACGACAAGGAATCCGCATTGCCGCTCGCCAATGTCCATGGCAGTGTGTCCTTCGATCATGTCACTTTTGGTTATGATGCCGCACGTCCCGTCATTCACGATTTATCGCTGACGGTCGCCGAAGGTGAAACCGTCGCCATCGTCGGACCAACCGGCCATGGAAAAAGTACCTTAGTACAATTACTCGCGCGCTTTTATGACGTACAACAAGGTACGGTATCGCTCGATGGCCAAGATGTTCGCACCCTGCAACAACGCGATTTGCGCCGTCACGTGGCGGTAGTTTTACAAGATAATATTTTATTTAGCGGAACCATTTTAGATAATCTGCGTTTAGCCCGTCCCGATGCCAGCGATGAAGAATTAATCGCCGCCGCACGCACACTCGGCGCTGATAGTATCCTCGAACGCCTGCCCTTAAAATGGCACACGAAAGTCGGTCCACTCGGCGCACATTTATCACACGGCCAACGACAATTAGTATGTTTAGTGCGCGCCTTCGTCGCCAATCCACGCATTTTAGTGCTGGATGAAGCCACCTCCGCCGTCGACCTCCACACCGAAGGCCGTATCCAATACGCCCTGCGCCACCTGTCACATAATCGCACCGCCATAATTATTGCCCACCGATTAAGCACCATCCGCGACGCCAACCGCATCGTCGTCATTCAAGATGGCCGCATTAAAGAAATCGGCACGCACGCGGCGTTAATGACCGCCAATGGCGCTTATGCCAAACTGTACGCGGCTTATGAACGTGGCGAGCGGTTGTAAATATTGTTATTTATTTCGTTCTCACATTTCACAGCACAAAACGAATATCTAACGTCCGCATCCACGTATGGAGACCGGCGTCTTGAATCGGGAGCACCAACGCGTCACGGCCAGTATCATTGTGATGTGAATGCCACCAACCGGGTGGCGTGGTGAAAACGGTGCCGCTTTCCCATTCGGCGCGAATGGGATTTTTGACCGTCCCATCAGCATTAAGGTCGGGGCCCATGAGCGTGTAAACGCCAGATGGTTCCGCTGAAACACATAAATCTAGCGCGACCGAATTATGACGATGCGGTTTTTGTGCTTTATTTGCTGGCAGTATATTAAGCAGCGACCACAGCATATGCGTAATGGTCATGGTTTGCGGAGTCGCTTCATTACCTAATAAAATACCCATACGATTTCGGTCGGCAGCACCAGGCTGACAACGAATAGCTTCTAATTCGGCGATCATGCGTTCGCGGCGAAATAAGGTTGGCTTAAAACGTGGAACGCCCGGCTGCACACCTAAATAGGTCAGCAACGGTTCATCGTGGACCCAATACAGTGCGGCATCCGCCGTCGCTTTGTGATCGACTTCAACGCCCATCGGCAAGACAAATAAATCACCTTGGCTCCAATCAATGGAGCCAAAACTTGCCGTGCTTTTTCCACTGCCATTTATGACATAAAATAACTGTGAGGTGGCCGACGCTTGCGTGTCCAACGTTTCTTTGGCGTTGATACGTAAAAAACTCGCCATCAGATTCGGACTGGTCGCTGGCCACGACATGCCTAATTTATCCGATAAATCGAACGGGATCACCCGCGTTTCACCACTGCGATGCAATGAGGATGGGAACACCGCAAACGGCATCGCATTAAGCTGCGGATTTGCCGCCGAAGTATATTCATAAAAGCGCACGCCCCCTTCCCAATCCACCGATGTCCGTTTGCGAAATTGTGCCGTCAACGATTGCGCTTCGGATTCGCTGGACATGGGAGACCTTTCTACTGATGGATATTTTTATTACGCTGTAGTTGTTGGCGTTTCTAACGCGCTCTTAGTTTATTGCTATGGGATGAATACAACGTCCGGACTTCCGGACAGTTTCCCGAACGGACTTCCGGACGGATTTGAGTCATGCCGTTTCCGCTCGTGTCGCTGCGTCATTAATACTTCCAGGTAATTGACGGTTATTTCCCGTAATGCGATCGGCAGCGGCTTCCGCCTGAGCTGCTAGGTCGGGAATGCCGACTCCTTCAAATGCATTACTGACCATAGCAAACCCTGGGAAATTACGCTCGCGACCGCGAATGACTGCCACCCCATCGGTGTGACCAATGACGAATTGCGCCATGGCTTTGGGCCAGCGATGAACGGTGGTGAATAATGGCTTGCCTTGCAGTCCTAATAAATCGCGCAAGTCACGTAGAACTCCGTCCACGATATCTTCGTCACTACGTTCTAACACGGCTTCGTGCAAAGCGCCGCCAACAAAGCCACGTAATAATGCATGTCCTTCTGGTGCGCGTCCGGCATATTTGTGATGGCCGAAAGTGCAGGCGATCAAGGTGCGGCCTTCAACCGCGGGGACGACGAATCCCGCTGCAGTTGGAAGATTGGGAATTTGATCCGCGCGTAGGGCAACATTGATCGTCGCTACACCGGCGTAAGGAATGGTGGCTAATTTATAGCTCAACACCTGATCCAATGGTTTGACTATTTTTGCAGCGGCGTGCGCCGGTAATGCCACCACCACGTGATCAAAATGTCGATATTCCTCCGACAAGGTTAAGTTATAACCGCCAGACTCGGCTTTTACTATTTTCTCGACCCGCGTGTTGGCAAGAAATTCGCAACCGGCGGTGCGCAAGCGTTCGACTAAACGATCGGTTAACGTGCCCAGGCCACCAACCAAGGTGGTAAATAAGCCGTAGCGGGGACCGCGCGCCGAGGCGACCGCTTGTTCACGTGCGCGGTGGCGCATGCCCAGAATTAAACTGCGATGTTGTTTTTCCATCTCAATAAACTGCGGCATGGTCGCCCGCAAGCTGAGCTGTTCCGGATCGGCGGTATAAATGCCGCTAATCATGGGCTGTGCGATCCGCTCTAACGCTTCGCGCCCTAATCGTCGACGCACGAAATCAGCGAGTGATTCTTCGTCGGCCTCCCAACTACGGCGGGGCAGAATTAAATCCAAAGCCATGCGCAATTTGCCCAGTGGACTAATAATAGGCGAAGTAATAAACGGCCAAATTTTCGCCGGAGCCAATAAATAAAGCCCGTCCGGCACTGGGATTAATTTTCGCCCTTTGGCAATTAAACTCGACCGGGCGTGTTCTTGCGTCGGTTGCAGTTGCTCTTCTAGCCCTAAATCTTTGATCAATTGCAAACCCGCTGGCTTCGTGCGGATAATCGAATCCGGCCCATGTTCGAGGGTAAAACCGTCACGCATCGATGACGCTATTACGCCACCAAATCGATCACTCGCGTCGTAGATGGTGATCTTCGCTGACTTACCCGTTACCACCAATTGTTCATGAATGCGATAAGCTGTCGCTAAACCACCAATGCCCCCACCAATGATTGCAATCTTCGTCATATTATTTCTACGATATTATGAGTATTCCGTTTACCGCTGCGTCCGAGCATGCACATGCTCAACTAAGGCTTTGGCTTGTTCAGGATTGGTTTCCTTAATCACGCCGTGACCCAAGTTGAAAATATGCCCAGGGCGACCGGCGGCAGCTTTCAGCACCGAATCCGCGCCGGCTAATAAACGTTCGCGTGGTCCCAATAACAGACAGGGGTCTAAATTACCTTGCACAGCGATGCGTCCTGGCCCGCCACAGCGTTCCCAGTTCGCCGATAAATCCGTGGTAGTATCAACGCCGATCACATCCGCGCCGCAGCCAGCGATTAAATCTGATAGATGACCGGTTTCGGTGCCGAATAAAATCACTGGAATACCAGGAGCAATACCGGCAACTAAGGCGGTCAGATGCGGTTGAACAAATTCGATAAAGTCCGCGCGAGTCAGATGACCAACCCAGGAATCAAAGACTTGCACGCAGCTAGCCCCAGCCGTTATTTGCGCATTTAAATACGGAATCAGCGTGAGGACTAAACGTTGTTGCAACGCATGCCAAGCGCCTGGATCGCCATACATGAATGTCTTGGTGTGAGCAAATTGGCGGCTGGATCCGCCTTCAATGGCGTACGCAGCCAAGGTGTATGGCGCGCCACAAAATCCGATCAATGGAATATCCGCTGGTAATCCCGCCACCGTACGGCGAATAGCTTCGTAAACATAACTTAATTGTTCCGCAGCCTTTATTGGATCACCCAACGCATGCACGGCAGCGGCATCACGTACCGGACGACTCAACGTCGGGCCATCGCCGGCAGCAAACGCCAAAGGCAAACCCAACGCTTCCAACACCACTAAAATATCGCTGAAAATAATCGCCGCATCCACACCCAACCACTCACGCGCATACAAGGTGACCTCGGTCGCCATGGCGGGATCCTTACACAGATCCAAAAACGAACGGCCACTACGAATACCACGATAGTGCTGCATATAACGACCAGCCTGACGCATCAGCCACACGGGCGTACGTTTGGTTGGCTCACCGCGACAGGCGCGCAAAAAATGCGAATCCCACAGCGGAGCAGAGAGCTGACGAACATTTCCAGCGGAGCGAATTCCAAGTCGTGGCGTGGCTGATGGCGTGGCTGATGGCATAGCTGGCAGACTAGATAGCGGGTTTGGGTGCGAAAGTCCTTAGAATCTTATTGGACTCAGTCCGGAAGTCCGGACTGATGAACGGGAGGTCTCGTCCGCCAACGCAAATGCCACCAAGCCCATTGATGTGGCGAGCGGCGGACGATGGCTTCTTCGTACGCCGTGGCCCAAGTGGTAATCGCTAAAATATCGGCGGCTGAATTACGCGTGCGTGGAAAGCGAATGCGTGGACTGCAATGTAATACCCAGCGGCCTGCTTTTTCGTACAAAAATACACACACCACCGGACTGCGCGTCAGCTGTGCAATCGCCGCCGGTCCGGTTGGGGTGTACGCTAAATCACCAAACCACGGCACAAACATGCCTGCCAAACGCTCAATGTCTTGATCGATAAGGACAGCCAACAATCGTCCTGAGCGCACTTCACGAGCAAAATCAGCGAACGGTGCATCTTGATATAATAAATGAGCGCCACAATTTATGCGCGCCCCCTGAATCAACGCATCTGCCAATGGTGAACGCAATCGTTTTCCCACTACGGTGAGCGGACCAAATACCGAACCAGCACGCGATAATAATTCCCAATTACCGATATGCCCTGTGAACCCCACCGTTCCTTCGCCTCGTTTTAATGAACGCATGAGCTCGCGTAAATTGTCCGGACTTTCAACGACTATCCCACGGTGCATCCGACGAATATCCCAATGCATGGTAGCCGCAGTCCATAACGCCATGCGACCAACATGGCGAAATGTTTTTCGCGCCATACACGCGACCCAGGCCGCATCCTTTTCTGGATATCCTTTTGCTAACATGTCGCGACAGCGCTTTGCATCACGCGTCGGTAATGAACCAAAGAATTCACCACCCCAGCCACCAAAACGCCAGGCTAAACGCGGCGGAATACAGCGCAGACCGGATTGAATCAAAGAAACTAACGTGGGCATGAGCGTCTAATGATTAAATGTAGGAACAAATAATTCACGGCTTCGACACACACGCACACGGCGTCTGTCCGCAACGTAAACAAAATCCCGGATATTTTTTGGCGGTGGCACTCGCCAAGTCAACATTGGCTAAATGAGCCAGGGACGTGAGCCAGGCCAAACAATCGGCGAATTCACCATTGAGGTCGTGCTTACCCGGTTCACGTAGTGCTTCGGCTAATTCTCCGACCTCTTCCATCAAATACATGAATGTCCCTGCTGTTCCACGAACAGCATCTTTGCTGCCATAGGTCGCGGCAATGTGGCGTTGAAATGCGGCAAGATCAAATGGCGGGGGTGTCATTTCCATGCTCTCGCTAATTGATCTGCCCATTTAGCTAATTCGCCCGCCGCATACGCGGTGCCATGTGGATGGATCAACTTACCATCGCCAGCCGTACGCGGAATAAGATGAATATGCGCATGCGGCACCGCTTGATTGGCTTCCGGTCCGTCATTAACCACCACATTCACAGCCGGTGCACCGGTCGCCAATTTCACCGCAGTAATTAATCGCGCCAAACGATCACCCATAGCGGCCAAGGTCGGTGGCGCTAATTGGCTCAGGTACTGCGCTTCTTGTCGCGGAATCAGTAACACATGTCCGGGATTGGCTGGAGCGATGTCGAGCAAGGCGACCCACAGGTCATCTTTGAAGACAAAACTCCCAGGAATCTCGCCATTGATAATGCGGGTAAAGATGCTGGCCATGATGACTACCTTTGGCCGTGTCCTCAGCGAGGCAACTGGGAAATCCTACGCGTCCGGAAGTCCGGAAGTCCGGAAGTCCTGCGTGAAGGAATAATTTTTCTTCAAGGGACAACTTCTAGTGCGACTGCAAAAATGCTGGGGCCAGTAAATAATGGCTTCAGCATTTTTTGCAGCTGCACATTAGGATACCCGTAAATAAATGATTCTCCAATCACGCTGGACTTCCGGACTTCCGGACCTCCGGACTTCCCAAGGACGCCCAAATATACAGGTTTTAATTTAGTAAATTGCCGCCACCATCCCCGCCATGAACATCACCGTCATCGGCCTCGGCATCATCGGTTCCATTTGGGCCCAGCACTTAGCCAAAGATGGCCATCAGGTGCGGACCTGGAATCGCAGCGCAAAACCGAACGCGCCTGGATTTACTCCTCAATTACTGGATTCCATCAACGGAGCGGAATTGATCATGGTCGTGGTCGCTGACCCGCCAGCCGTGCAGCACATATTAGATGCCATCGCCCCAGCGCTTAAAAAAGGCGTGATCGTGGCGCAACACAGCACCGTTGGTGTCAGCGACACCGAACGCTTTGCGGCGCAGGTGCAAGATACGGGCGCTTATTATTTAGACATGCCTTTTACCGGCAGCAAACCAGCGGCGGAACAACGGCAAAATGTTTTTTTCGTTGGCGATAATCAACAGATATTACCACAGGTTGAAGGCGTCTATAAATCCCTGGCAAAAAAATTACTGCCCATCGGCGGTATCGGCAAAGCCAGCGCCATTAAACTCGCCTTCAATTTACTCATCGCCAATTTAAATCAGGCCCAATCCGAATCCTTCGAACTAGCTCGTCGTTCCGGCATTGATCCCGCCATTTTCTTTGACGCGCTCAATTACAATGTCGCGAAGTCCGGATTAGCTGATTTAAAACAAACAAAATATATAAGCGGCGATTACAGCCCACAATTTTCCATCAAACACATGCACAAAGATTTACGTTTAGCTTTGGCTCACGCAAAAACTCTCGATCTCACCTTAGCCGAAACCGCAACCGTTCAGGGCTTATATGCCGAAGCGGAAAAACGCGGGCTGGGTGATCAAGATTTCTCGGCGTTGTTGGAAATTGTGCGGCATCCGCACTAATTTAAATGGCGTTGTGACACTATGGCGAAATCTTCCTGCTCTCCGAAGATTTCGATTTCGCGCCATAGTGTCACGGGGTGTGGGGCGGCAGCCCCGCAGCAACAGCGAACAGCCCAGCCGAGTCGATAATGAACCTTTGGTTCCGGCTCGGCTGGGCTGTGATCGCGCGCTTTTTTTTCGTCTTTCTCATCAATTTATTATCACATAGTTACAAATAATTACACCTAGTTACAAATAGTTACACGTGTTCATCACCAGCATATTAATGTATTTAGGTGGTCGTGGTTCAAAGAGATACAGAGAAATGTATGTCATGGAATTATGCCCAACGTTTTGTGTCTATTGAATGCTTCATGCAATCTCCTTGGAAATGAAACCAAATATTGGTGGCTTATTGATCATTCGTACCTGATGAGCGAAGCAGAATCTTCATGATGAGGATGTATAAAACAAACATCCCTGATTTTTCTTCCTCTTTTTATCCTTCCGGAGTATCCATGTCTCAGTCTCATGATGAATCTGAAAATCTCGGCAGCAACCCGAGCAATAACCCGTCGATGGAGCATATGATCGATAGTATGCTCTCACGTCGATCGATGCTTAAGCGCGGATTCGGCATTGCGAGTCTCGGTTTTATTGCTGGGTCATTCCTGGGATGTAACGACAACGATGATGCCGCTGCTCCCGCAACCCCAGCGGCTGAGCGCATGTTGGGTTTCAAACGCGTGGAAACGTCATCGGCTGACACAGTGGTCGTGCCGGAAGGATACGTTGCGGAACCGTTCCTGCCGTGGGGTGAACCAATCAATGCTTTCGCTCCCGCGTGGGCGATAGACGCCTCGCAGGGCTGGGTCGAACAGGAACAACAAGTTGGCGATAACCACGACGGCATGACGTTCTTCGGTTTCAACGCGGCCACCAACGGTATTGGTACGCGCAGCGATGAAGGCCTGTTAGTGATGAACCACGAGTACATCAACCCCGAATATTTCTACAAACCGGGCACCGATGCCGCCGACTGGCTCATCCCCTTCGATTACGCCAAGGTCAAAAAAGCACTCGCCGCTCACGGCGTGGGTGTCTACCACGTCAAGCGCGGCAGCGATGGCAAGTTCAGCCATGTAAAATCCTCGCCGTACAACCGCCGCATCACCGGCTACACACCGATGGTCCTTTCCGGTCCCGCCGCCGGAAATGCTTTATTACAGACCGCCGCCGATCCCACCGGCACCTCAGTGTTCGGGACGCTCAACAACTGCGCCAACGGCCTCACGCCGTGGGGCACGTACTTGACCTGCGAAGAAAATTTCAACGGATATTTCGGCTACAACGGTGCGCGTACGCAATCGTCGATGGAAAACCGCTACGGACTGAGTGCGACCGGCTTCGGCTATCGCTGGCACACCGCCGATTCGCGCTTTGATGTCAATGCGACCCCTAACGAAATTAACCGTCACGGCTGGATTGTCGAAATTGATCCATTCAACCCCGAGAGCACGCCCATCAAGCGCACCGCACTGGGCCGCTTCAAACATGAAAATGCTGAGTTGGTAATCGCTTCCAACGGCAAAGTAGTGGTCTATTCCGGCGATGACGAGCGCAATGAATACCTCTACAAGTTCGTCTCAACTGGCACTTTCGATGCGGCTAACCCGTACTCTACTGCGAACCGCACCCTGCTCGCCAGTGGTACGCTTTACGTCGCGAAGTTTGAAGCTGGAGCCACCACTGGCGACAATGCCGGTGTCGGCACTTGGATTCCTCTGGTCCACGACACCCTCGGACTGACCGCCGCGAATGGCTTTGCCAATCAGGCCGAAGTTTTGATCAAGGCCCGCCAAGCGGCCGACCGCGTCGGTGCGACCATGATGGATCGTCCAGAATGGATCACCGCCAATCCTAAGAAGACGGGCGAGGTCTTTTTGGCCCTGACCAACAACAACCGTCGCGGCACGGCCACGGCCAGTTCCAACAACCCCGATGGCACCACCACCGCCGGCTCGGCCCGTCCACCGCTCGACGAGGCTAATCCACGTGCCACCAACAACTGGGGCCACATCGTCAAATGGATGGAAGCTGGTGGTGTCGCCACTGCCACGACCTTCACCTGGGACATCTTCCTGATCGCCGGCAATCCACAGGCGTTCCCCGCGCCCGGCCACGTAAACGCAGGGTCCAGCAACATCACCACCGCCAATATGTTCAATAGCCCGGACGGCATCGGCTTCGACTCTTTCGGTCGCTTATGGATTCAGACCGACGGCAACTACACCAACCTCGGCGACTATGCTGGCCAAGGTAATAACCAGATGCTCGCCTGCGATCCGACCACCAAAGAAGTTCGTCGATTCCTGGTCGGCCCTTCAGGTTGTGAAATCACCGGCCTCACCTTCACGCCAGATCGCAAGACCATGTTCATCAACGTTCAGCATCCGGGCGAAGTCGGCAGCCACCCGAACAAACCGGCGGGCTACCCTGCCAACAATTCGCTACTGAGCGCGGACCAGAACGCAGCTATCCAGAACAACTGGTTGGCCAACAACGCAGTTTCGTTCAGCATTTGGCCTGGCGCGACGGCGATTTCGGCGGGCCGTCCACGCTCAGCGACGGTGGTCGTGCGTCGTACCGACGGCGGCGTGATCGGTGATGGCAATGCTCCAGTAGTAGCGGCTGCGGCATCGGCGCGGCATCTAGCTCCAGACCATTTCACCACCGGAGCGCAGGCCCCTGCTGGTGCAGGCTAAGCATGCGCTTTTTCCTGCTGCTCCTGCTACCGTGGTTGGCGACAACGATAATCGGGGCTGAGCTTGATTACGCGTCTTTGTCTCAGCGTCCCATGCTCGGCGTGCATATGAGCCCGCCGAGCCCAGAGACGCAGGTCGCCAATGGGACTCTACCAACGGTCGGAGTTGAAGTCCTGTCTATTTATTCTGGTACCACGGCTGAAGCAGTGGGAGTAGAAATTGGTGATGTAATTATCGGAATTAATGGTGGTGAGATCGGTTTAATGAGCGACGTTCGTAATGAAGTCGCTTTAGCAGGGATTGGGGCACAAGTTGAGGTCGACGTGCTGCGTTCAGGAAAGGCTTTAACCTTGACTGGGACGTTAGCAAAATGGCCGGAACATGTGCCTCACGATCCATTGGATGATGTTGCCGAACAACAGTTCCGCGCCTGGCAAGCCGAACGGTTTGAGCGAATTACTACGACGGTGGACGATTATGAACGTCGCATTGGCGCGCTTGAACAACGATCAACGCAGAACGCATTACGCGAGCAAGCTCCGCAGGACCAAAATAAACCTCCACCATTCGCGGTGCGCATACGTGCTCGATTTCATCATGATAGCAACGACCGTCATCGTACGGTAAAAGACCGCGCGGTATCCTGGGAAGCTCGTGTTTTATTTGGTGTCCCACAAGCACCAATCATCTACTAATTAAATAGACTCCGTTAGCAGACGACTATATCGATGTCGCGAAGTTATCGGAAATTTCTTGGACTATTATGCACCACATCTTTTTAGCTGGCTTTTTACTCGTCTCACTCTCTCTGCACATCAATGCAGAAGATTCCGCCAGTGATGCGCAACCCGTGAGCGATTCTCAGCCTGCGAGTGCTTGGGCGCCTAAACCGTATCTCGGTATTGCCTTGGATAGCGGAGCAACCTCCTTTGAAGGACAGGGATTAGTCGTGTTGCGCGTTGAGCCCGGAAGTCCAGCAGCGGTCATGGGAATCGCAGCCGGTGACTGTTTATTAGAATTAGATCAAAAACCGCTAACAAATGAACAAGTGTTTTCAGACTTGATGCGGGGAAAAACTATTGGTGATGAAATCACGATAGCGGCAAAACGCCTGATGGGAGAGAAACAGTATAAGGCTTTCACCTGCACAGGAATTCTCCAGGGATTACCCCGCACGCGTTCTGCCAGTTTAGGGCTGCAACTCGAACAAGCCCAAAAACGTTTAGCCGCTCTGGAGGCAAAGAACACGGAACCCAATTTGGCTGAACTGTTACAGCGCTTACACGACATTGAAAAAGAAATTCCCAAAGCCGCCGCTGCATTTAAACGTACCTACCCTGATGGCGAGTTTCGCATGGTGGTCTCCTTTGAATTAACCTCGCATAAAACCGCAGCAGAACCTTTAACGATTGATCTTGGTACCCCAGCATCAGAGCCGAGCGCATCCGCGAAGTAGGCACACTGACATTTACATTAATAATTGTTTATTTTAGCGATAATAAAAAACCAACCACACGACTAACAACACCGGCGTTAGCAATGGTAGGGAATATTTCAGGAAATATCCGTGCAGGCTAGGGACTTCGACTAAGAGTTGTCCGTTGTCGTCGCGGGCTGATTCGGCGATGGCTTTAACCATTAAATTCGGGCCATTGCCGATATAGGTCATGGCACCAAAGAAAACTGAGGCGACGGCGCAGGCTGACAATGACGAGATCACGATGGGGTCAGTAGAGTGGCCGATTTGCGCAACAGTTAATCCGAAACGGCCTTCCATGCCCGCTAAAAAGGCGATGAAGGTTGGTGCATTATCAAGTACCGCAGAGAAAATTCCGGTACCCAGATAGAAAGTCGACACGGTTAATGGGAAGCCCATGATGGAGCCAGCCTCTGCAGAACTTCGAATAAGTTCTAAGGCTGGAATCATCGTGAGGAATATACCAACGAATAAAAAACCGACTTCACGGATTGGCTCAATGGTAAAGTCGTTGATGCGTAAGCGCTCTGGATTCGCCGTTTTAAAGGCCACCACGGCGATACCCAGCATCAATAATTCACGCACAAAACTAAAATGATGACCGTGATAATGAATGGCTGGCAACCAAGATAATTTCGCTGGA
>CANETI010000004.1 GCA_947440715.1 Planctomycetota bacterium
AAATGGATTCATCAATGATTAAAACGAAACGCTTCCCAAGCCCTTTTTGTTCAGATTCATACCATTCGAACGCATCATCTAAATCTTTGACCGCCTCAGGGACAAACCGAATGTTCACTTATATTTTCCCATGGCCGCTTGATACGATACTGCTTTCGTCCGTCCTGATTTAAGGTTAATTTTCCTGCGCTGAATTTCCTTGAGCCAAGCGCTTTCCACTTCAGCGTCGGGTTTATCCAGATCAGCTAAAATCAAATCGACCAATTTAGCCTTTTCTAACGGTTTCATCAATTTTGTCTGATTAAATAGTTCTTTGATAGTCATGCTTAGGATCTTCTAGAGAAGGACCGCGTTATCAACAATTGAATTATTGGCGTTTGATAACGTAGGTTAAACAACAGAGGTAGAAAGGCGTCAACAATTCTTTCTCTGTAGGACCGCAGGGCTAGGTGCTTTTTAGGTTGATGTGTTTGAAAGAAGGCGGCCAGGCCACCAGTAACGATGGCATAGCACGCAGAGGTTAGATCATTTTTACGAAGAGCTTTTATAACGACATCTCCATCTGGATCACGAAAGGCAATGATTGTTATAAAAATACGAAATGAACCGAATTGAAGTTAGTATCATTGATTCATGTTGGTCGTACTGACTGCTTGTTCTAAAGCCGCAAGTGCGAGCGGATAATGGGCCGTGAGTTCTGCACAGGATATATGGACGGCTTCGTTGGAGAGTGCTTGTTGTTCTAATAGGTCGCACAGCTGTGCGCAGCCACGTAGGCCGACGGTGAGACAGGCTCCTTTAAATTTATGTGCGGCACGGGCTAATTGCGGGTGGTTATTTTCAGCGCATAAACGTTGTAGGTCGGCGAGTTGAATTTTGGCATCTGCGGAAAAAAGATTGGTGATCTCGCGCATAATGTGCGGATCGCCGGTGGCGCTTCGCAGACGTTGTAAAGGCGCGGGGTCGAAAAGCTCTGTTGCGAATGGCGGCGCATAAACAGAGATCATCGGCGTGGAAATAGTATGGGGACATTGAGGTAATAGTTGAGGCAATAATCGATCAATGACTTGTACGAGATCTTCAAAAATGAGTGGCTTGGCAAGAAAATCATCCATGCCGACTGCAAGACAACGTTGACGATCACTGGCAAAGACATTGGCGGTGAGCGCGATGATGGGTAGGTGTCCAAGAACAGGATCCTGTAATTCGCGGCTACGCCACGCACTGGTGGCGGTGTAGCCATCCATGACCGGCATTTGGCAATCCATTAAAACAAGAACGTAGCGCGTCCCTGTTTTAAGCGAATTTTCTAGCATAATTAGGCATTCGTTGCCGTTACCAGCGACTTCGGTATCGAATCCTAAACGATCGAGCATGGATGAAACTACCTTGCGATTAATTTCATTATCTTCGACAATTAATATTTTCCCGCGTCGTTGCGGCGAGACTGGCATGCCTGGTAACGATGTACGTTCCTGTGGGTTTTGTCCGGTTAGCCGATGAAGTAGTTCTGCTAAGCGAGAAAGGCGTACCGGTTTTGCTAGGGTAATAATATTCCCAAAACTGTGCCACAGCGATAAATTGCGCGTCATAACGATAACGCGTACATTTTTCTGAATTAATTTATGACAATAGGATGGAGAAAAGTCGCAATCGCCATCGACAAAAACTATTTCTTGCTCCGAACAAGTGATTGGCCATTTTTCATGTGCCAGATGTGGTGTTGGCAGGAATCCAACATGAGTAGCTAGGTGACCTAGTGCGGCTAAGACATTTGGTGATTCGTGACACAGGTGAATAGGAAGTTTGGTGGATTTAAGAGAGGTGGAAATAGTTTGGGTGAGAGGCGACGTATTTTCTGGTGTTCGTTGTAGCGGTAACAACACCGTAAAAATACTACCGCTACCGACTTCACTTTTAAAGGAAATGGAACCGCCCATGAGCGTCACTAATTGTCGGCAAATGGCTAATCCTAAGCCCGTCCCGCCATGGGTTCTTGTCGTCGAATTATCAATCTGGGAAAAAGGTTGGAATAAGTTGAATTGCATGTCGGCTGGGATGCCGATGCCAGTATCGCGAACTTCAATACGATATTGCGGTGGATTATCAGCAATCTCATGAACCAAGGTTGCTCGCACGATAATTTCGCCCGTTTTAGTGAATTTGACGGCATTTGAAATGAGGTTGAGTAATATTTGGCGTAAACGAACCGGATCGCCCATGATAAATTGAGGCATAGCCGGCTCGCAATCGACCGCGCATTCCAATTCACGTTCATTGATGCGACTCGCCAATAATGCCACAGCATCGTCAAGAGTGCCGTGAAGGTCAAACGCCACGGTCTCTATTTCCATGCGACCCGCTTCAATTTTCGACAGATCAAGAATGTCATTGAGCAAAGACAGAAGACTATCAGCACTCTAGCGAACAATGTCGGTATAATCGCGTTGCTCACGTGATAATACGGTGCCCGACAATAACCGTGACATTCCAATAATGCCATTCATAGGGGTGCGAATTTCATGACTCATGGTAGCGAGAAAGGAACTCTTCGCTCGACTGGCAGATTCCGCCATATCACGGGAATGACGTAACGCATCTTCGGCCGCAATGCGTAAAGAGCTGTCCTCGACAAATCGCCAAATTAATTGTGTGCCATTTAAATCACGTACCAAAAAGCCATTGATGCGAACAGCTATGAGCGAGTTGTTCGCTTGTCTATACGTGGTGTCAAATGGACCGAAGCGTCCAGTATCGCTTAATAATCGGAGTAATTCTTTTTCTTGTTCCTGCGCATCGACAGAGAGGAAGTCGCTATGTGATAGTTGCGTACATTCTTCGACGGAACGTCCCGACAGCGTGATGAAAGCAGCATTAACTAATAATAATGAACCGTCTAGTCGGCTTAAGGTTATGCCAATCGGTGAACGTTCGAACAACGAACGCAATTTTTCTTCTGATGCGTGAGTCGATAAATCGGCGAGTTTTCGCCGTGTAATATCCGTGAGCGAACCAACGATACGATCAGGATCATTAGGAAATAAATGCGCCGCGATATCAATCCAACGGTAGGTTCGCTGGCGATTAATAATACGTAGTTCACCGACGATGCGAGAAATGCGGCCACTTTTTAAATCGGCAAACCATCCCAGGGCAGTGGAGCGATCTTCGGGATGAATTTGATTGATAAATGCCGTGCCAAGCGCTTCCTTTACCGGAACACCCGTCAAGGTTGTCCACGCGTGGTTGAGGAAGGTCCAATTTCCATGTCGATTGGTGTGAAAAACCACCACCGGCAAATTATCAACGGTAGCGCGATAATCATGTTCACTCGCTGCGAGTCGCTCTTCTAACCTGCGTAAATTCGTTATATCGGTATGTGAACCTACGAGGCGTTGCGGGTTTCCCAGCTTATCGCGAAACACTTGTCCACGGATATGAAATGTGAGCCAGGTGCCTTGTTGATGACGTAAGCGAATCTCGCAGGTCAACGTTGTCGTGAGCCCCGCAAGATAATCTGACCAGAGACGGGTGATCAGCGCCAAATCATCTGGATGAAGAATATTTTTCCATGATGCAAGCGTGTCGCCAAGTTCTTGGTGAACATATCCCAAATGTTCGTGCCAGCGCTGTGTCGTAGAAAAAGTACCAGAGTGGAAATCAAATTCCCAAAGACCATCATGACCTGTTTCGTTAACCGTGCGCCAACGTGCTTCGCTTTTTTCCAGTTGATCACGTAGTTGACGAGTAACGGCATCAGCAACCAGGCGCTGTTGACGCATTCGTATAATGAACAGAGAAACAAAAAGACAGGTTATTAAAATGATCAGGACAGCAATCCAACAGGAATCCGCTTTGCCGATAACCTGAACAATTGGCGTGGTGTTGAAATGTAATTCCCATGTTCGACCAGCAAAAGAAAAGAGCGTCGTGCTTGACGATAACGTTGTTGCGGGCAACGAGGTGGCCGTTGTGGTGTGGTCATCATGAGAGCGCACCGTGCCGGTGACCCACAAAGTCGCGGCAAGCAATGGCACGATAACTACAGCGACGAGCAAGCAGCGAGAGATGAGTGGATTGAGCGACAACATGCGTTGGCTTATGCTGAACCCTTAACGGCCGCTGCAAAGCCTGACTCTGCTCGATGTTGAACCGAATCAGGTGATGCGTCCAACAACCGTCCGTCGGCAAAACAGCATCAGGGCGTGGTTCAAGAAGCCGTCACCGCCGTGCTAGACTTGTCTCGCTCGCTTGGGTTTGTAGCGTCCGCGAGCTTTTACGCACCCAATCGCTATCCGGGCCTGCGCCGCGTTTTCTGAGGAGCCTTCATGTCAGTTGTTGCACCTGCCCGTATCGCTTTTGCCGATGGTACTATTTTTCGCGGGCGCTCGGTTGGTGCGACGGGAACCATTGGTGGCGAAGCGGTGTTCAACACCGGCATGACTGGGTATCAGGAAGTGCTCAGTGATCCCAGTTATCGCGGCCAGATTGTTACCATGACGTATCCCGAAATTGGTAATTACGGCGTCACGCCGGAAGACATGGAAAGTGACCGTGCCCAGGCCGCCGGTTTTGTCATGCGTCAATGCTGTGATGTGCCGTCGAGTTTTCGTTCGCGTGAATCATTACCTGATTTTTTACGTCGCTCTGGCATTATTGCGATTGATGACGTCGATACCCGTGCGATTACGCGCAAGCTGCGTGTGAGTGGCGCGATGAATGCGGTGCTCAGCACCGAAACGATGAGTGACCAGGAATTATTAGCCAAAGCCAAAGCCCAACCATCGATGGCGGGTTTGGATTTAGCGAGTGAAGTCGGTACGCGTAGCGTTTACGAATGGAATGAAGCCAGTTCTGCTGCAACGTTTGGTTCTGTTATTGGTGGTGAACCGTTGCCACGTGCTGCCCATATCGTCGCAATCGATTTTGGTATTAAACGAAATATTTTACGACTACTGAAATCCTGTGGTTTTAAGGTGACTGTGGTGCCAGCTAACCAAAGTGCAGAAGCTATTTTAGCGCTCAAACCAGACGGTTTATTCTTGTCTAACGGCCCTGGAGATCCTGCCGCAGTAACCACCGGTATCGCGACGGTAAAAGCATTAATCAAAACCGACGTACCGTTATTTGGCATTTGTTTAGGCCATCAAATATTATCCCTCGCCTATGGCGCATCGACCTACAAATTAAAATTTGGTCATCGTGGCGTAAATCATCCAATTAAACGTTTGAGCGATGGCTCGGTTGAAATTGCTAGCCATAATCACGGGTTTGCCGTTGATCCAAAATCTTTGCCAAGTGGTGTGCATATGAGCCACATCAATTTAAATGATAATACCTGCGCCGGTATCGCGCATGACACGAAGCCGCAATTTAGTGTGCAATACCATCCAGAAGCAGGCCCAGGTCCAGCCGATCCGTTATATTTGTTTAGCCAATTTCGCGACAGCATTCGTCAGCGCATGCGCTAACGAACAGTTAATCGCTCCTCGTTTTCTATAAAAAGGGATTTCCGACCTATCATGGGTCGGTCGCCGTAGCAACGACTCCATTGTCGTTGGCCGTGAACCACGTAGCTTGCACCGTCCCGAAACGAAATGACGGAGATAAAGCCATGTTTGGTCGTTCAGTCTTCTTATTGTGTGTCCTAAGCGGTTTGCTGAACGCCGAGGCGCTGTCAGAGGGTTTACACGATAACGTTCCAATTGCTGGGACGACGTGGACCTTCGATGCGTATGTTCCCAAAGGTTATGCCGCCCATCCAGAGCGCACTTACCCAACGGTGTTTTTATCCAGCCCAGGCGCGAATCCGAATACGAAGCAATGGCACGCGTGGGCAGATCGACGCGGCATGTTAATCGTGGCAATTAATGACAGTAAAAATGGAATTTCATTTGATCTCATTGATCAGATTCAGGACAAGACCATTGCGGCGAGCGAAGCGGTTTTACGGATCCACCGGGTGTTGCGTTACTCGTCGGGTTTATCCGGTGGCGCGTGGTGCAGCGTGCGTTTAGCGATGCGCCATCCGGAACAATGGGCCGGCGTACAAATGAGTGGTCACAGTGGTAACGGCGATGTGGCACCTAAACACTGTGCGATTGGCATGTTTGCTGGACGAGTTGATAAAGTACATGATTTCAAAACACAGGAAAGCGCCGCTGATTTATACAAATCGACTGGAAATCCCATTCGTTTTGTTGCCCATAGTGAAGGCCATATTTATGGCGATATTAATAACGATGTCATTCCTTTAGTTGAATATTGTTATGAACAAACGGTTATCGCCTTGCCGTTGCTGACGAAAGCGGAACGCAATGACCAAGTTGCGGTATTAAAGGAAAAATTACAAACCATTGCTGCGCTGTCGGTACCGCACGATCGTCGCGAACAATGTGAAGAGCTTGCGAATATTCCAATGTTGGCTCGCAGTCCACTGGGCAGTGAAATAGCAACCGTGTGGATAGCCGCCGTTCAAGTAGAAGCCGCTGCCGCTAGCGATATTAAAGAACGCCACTTTATTTTAGGACTGGCATTGGTGAACCAGTTATTTGCCGGGGCGGCAAAAGAGCCAAAAAAAGCAGTCCAAGACGAACAGCGCACGTTACTCAAAGACAAGACGCTCAAAGACGAAGACAAAGCGCTGCAGGCCTTGGTCAAAGTCATGGCAGCAGAATCGGCAGCGGCAGGAAACCCGACAAAACTAGCGGTGGCTAAGGACGGTTATCGGCAAATTGCGGATAAGATGGCAGAAACGAAAGCGGGAAGTTACGCGGCGAAACTAGTTAAGTAGAATATAAACGACTGCCTGACAACGAGATAGAACAGCAGACCCAAGCCTGACAAATCTCTGTCAACACGCTCATGGTATCCTCATCGTGGGGCGGTAACTTAACATGCGGTTAGACGTATTCTTACCGAACATTGGGCAATAAAGCCCATCTTCAAAAACATCTATTGGAGCGCTTATGATTTCTCGCTCACTTATTTTGCTGTCCGCCGCGTTGCTGACAGCGCCTTTGGCATTCGCTGCGGCAGATGGCGAAGGCCCTGGCATTCGTCCTGATGCGCCGCGCCACGCTGAGAAGGAGCTACCAGATTTAGGAGCCGCTCCTGAGGTGGCCAAAAAGGTCGAAGGTGGAGGTCCTTTCGCGCATTTTGATGCCGACGGTAGTGGCGGAGTATCCCAGGCAGAATTTATGAAAGCCGTTCGTGACCACGCCATGAAGAAAGACGGCGGCGAGCGTAAACCCGAAGGTGATGGCGAGCGTAAACCAGGAGATCGTCCGCGTCCGGAAGGTGGTGGCGAAGGCGTTCAGACCGAAAGAGCTCAAATAGCTTTAGCCCACGCAGCGAAAGTTTTCCAGACGAGTGATGTTAATAAAGATGCCTCATTATCGAGTGAACAATTCCGTAGCGCTTTTATTGCTCTGATGCCGAAGCGGGAAGCTAAGTAAAACGCGCGGCGGTCACTGACCATAAGCGTTATTCGATTTAATCAGTGTTAGAGCGTAAAAAACCCGGCTAAGTCCGGGTTTTTATTGGTCGTGTTTTATATAAAACGCGCTGGTTTTATCCGGAAAGTTCTTTGGCTAAGGTCAAATGCCGAACGAAGGCGGTTTTAACTTTACCAGTAGCGAATAAAGTTTTGGCCTCGTCGAAACCGACACTGTCGGATAGCACTTTGCGTCCGTGCCAGCAATCAAGCGCAGCGCCAGCATTCGCACAAACCATATCGAGTAGGGGGCCGCGTTCGTCCCCCGTCAGTAAACGATGAAACGTGGAGGAATTCGCATGTGCGTCGCCGCACGGTAAATGTGCGTGATCAATGCCGTGCTGATGAATACGTTCGATAATACTGTGATGAACATGCCCATTTTGCACGTCCCACACATGGGTTGGGCCAGTGATGCTGACTTCATCAATCCCAGGATGGCCACACACCACTAAGGCGCGTTCGCAGTCCAATAATTTAATCGCAGCGCAAATGACGTGCGCCGTTTTTTCGTCGGTAACGCCAATGATTTGTTTACGAGGACGGCAAGGGTTAGCCAATGGACCGGCCAAATTAAAAATGGTTCGGTTCACCCGTTGACTGGCAATTTTTCGTGCTGGGGCGACGGAGGCCACTGCTGGATGCATAGCACGAGCAAAGAGGAAACAAACGTTGGTCGCGGCTTGTAATTTTACTAGTTGAGTGACAGGCAATTGAAAAGGTACGCCAAGTGCTTCGAGCAAATCAAAACTACCGTTGGGAATTTTACTGCCTTTATTTCCATGTTTAACCACGGGAATACCTGCCGCAGCCAAAACAAACGCCGTCGTCGTCGACACATTAAAACGCCCGAGTCCACTGCCGCCGGTGCCACATAAATCCATGCCACCTGGGATGGGAACGTGAATCGCTTTGCTGAGTAAGGCTTCGACCACGGTGGCTAATTCGAGTCCCGTTTCACCGCGTTGACTCCAGGTCACTAATACTTCTGCGCCATGATCTGGCGTCAGGCTACCGTCCATTAAATGGTGAATAACTACTTGAGTTTGCTCACGGGTCATACCGTTCACATTACGGATCAGGGCAATCAAGGCGTGGTGATCGGTGCTCATAATAAACAGGTTAGATAATGGGCATCAGGTGCCAAGTCCGACATCAGTCGCCGTGACGACTGCGCATCATTCAATAATTAATTGCCAGCAGTAATGCGATCGAGGGTGCGGAAAGTCAGCGGTCCGCTCACGCGTTGTTCACGCTCTTGCCATTCATCTTCATTAAAGGTTGGAAAAAAGGCATCTCCCGTCACCTCACTCGCAACGATGGTCAGATACATGGTGGTGATCTGCGGCAAAGCCAAGGTGTACAGTTCGCCGCCGCCAATAATAAACGGTTGGGCATCGTCGTTACGAGCAGCAGCAATAGCGGTGTCTAAATTGGTAAAAATTTCAAATCCAGGAATCAACAAATCACTTTGCCGCGTGACGACTAAATTACGCCGCTTTGGTAATGGCCGGTGCTTCAGCGAATCGGCGGTCTTGCGACCCATAATAACCGCATGACCAGTGGTCGTGCGTTTAAAGTGCTGCAAATCTTCCGCGTGATGCCACGGTAAATTACCTTGTTGGCCAATAACGCGATTAGTAGACATGGCGACGATGAGAGCGAGTGGTTTCATAGTTTAGCGTAGAAGAGAAAAGGCATTCACAGGAGACGCGGAGACGCGGAGAACGGAGGAGGCGAAAAAAGCGGTCATATTTAAATTATTCCTCTCGTCTTGTTTCTTCTCATCTAAGCTCCGCGTCTAAGTGACCCGAACGGGTTACTGCGCCTCCTGTGAATATCAATTTTTTATTAATATTTTACACCGCTACCGCCGCCTTAATCCCAGGATGCGGATCATAGCCGGACAACGTGAAATCTTCAAATTGGAAAGCGAATAAATCTTTTACGGTTGGATTCAAGGTCATCGTGGGTAAAGCCCGAATATCGCGCGATAATTGTAATTTGGCTTGATCAAAATGATTACTGTACAAATGAGCATCACCCAAGGTATGGACAAACGTGCCTGGTTTTAGGCCGCAAACCTGAGCCATCATTAAGGTCAATAAACTGTAGCTAGCGATATTAAATGGGACGCCGAGAAAAATATCAGCACTGCGTTGATAGAGTTGGCAGCTCAGTTCGCCATCTTGCACGTAAAATTGAAATAACGTATGGCAAGGCGGTAATGCTACTTGGTTTTGTTCTTCGGGATTCCAGCCGGAAATAATTAAACGACGACTATTTGGATTGCGTTTTATTTCATCCAACACCCAGCGGACCTGATCAACGCCGTCTTTGGCGAAAGTTCCATCCGGTAATTTCGTGGCGCCGAAATTTCGCCATTGATGACCATAAACCGGACCTAAATCACCGGCTTTACGCCCGAATCGCGCGCATTGTTCGCCGGTGGCCCATTCATTCCAAATCGATACGCCACGCTCTGTCAGCCAAGCGTTGTCGGTGCTGCCGGATAAAAACCACAACAGTTCGTAAATAATAGATTTGGTGTGCAGTTTTTTGGTCGTTAGCAGGGGAAATCCCAGAGCTAAATCAAATCGCATTTGGTAACCAAATACGCCACGCGTACCGGTGCCAGTACGGTCTTCACGGTTGCGTCCATGATTCAAAACATGTTGCAGGAGGTCGAGGTAGGTTTGCACGGGAGGGGTTCTAGCTTTGGGTAGCAGCAACGAAAGCGGGTGTTGGCGCTCGCTTCGGCAACTGTCGTAACGCGGCAAATAACCGTGCGCGAACGGCACGAGTAACGGGTGTTGAGCCGTAACGCAGGGCAATGTACTCTTGCCCCAATTGGGTGATGAGCGGGGCATGCGTTGGTAAAGCTCTGGCGGCTCGCCCGGTGAAATCTAATGGGCCCTCCCACGCTTCTCGAGTAATACCAAGGTGAGATAAACGAGCGCAAAAGCTGTCATACCAAATAACTAAAGGGTCGGTTTTGATTGGTGCGCGTTCACGTTGTCGCCACCACAAGAAAACGGTAATGACTATTCCGATGGCCGTGATCACGCTGATAAATAAAAAGCTGGGTGCAAAACGGGTGATGCCAATTTTTTCTAGCCATGATGACTGAGTGGCACCATCTAAACCCATGACCGAACTTTCCCAACGCGCTTCGGCAAGTTGCCAATATTGGGCTGCCGCTCGGTAGGGTTGATCAAGTAATTCGGGCATCCACCAAGGCTTGCGCTCACTACTACTGAGCGTGGCGCTGTTATTTTCGTTACGTAACGCTGCCGGACTGGTTTCTCCGGGAGCTAACGGCACGCCGATCGTCGGATCGACACGTTGCCAAAAACCATTAATAAAAACTTCACTCCAGGCGTGGGCGTGATCGTGACGAACCATTAAAAAACCACCGACTTGATTTAAATCACCACGGCGAAATCCGACAATCACTCGCGCTGGTAGTCCAGCACAGCGCATCAACAAACTAAAACTCGTCGCATAATGCGAACAAAAACCAGCACGTTTATTAAACAGAAAATCTGCCACGCTATCGTCAGCCATGGTCCCTGGATTTAAGGAATAACTAAAACCATTCGCCTGAAAATATTTTAGACCTTGAGTGATAATATCGTTTTTCTGGGTAGCTTGATCGCGCCAGGATTGGGCCAGTTGTCGAACACGTGGATCTAATTGTTCGGGAATACGACTACTAGCATCATCGACATCATCTGCCTTCTCACCTAGGCGCGAAGTGACCCGATAACGCAAGGTTTGTGTCGGCGGTTGGCGACGAACGAGTGCGCGATTAAGCGCTAACCGCGTGCGGTCTGGCGGTAATTCAGCGACATCAAGCGCAAATAACCAACGTTGATTCATCGGTTCAAGCGTGATGTCTTGCACGATGGCGGGTAAGTTTTCGTCGGTCGCATTCGGCAAATCCTGATAAACCAGCGTTTCTCGTGATACTTTCCAGCGTTCTCCATCGGTATGATTCAATACTAATCCACGCCAATAAAGCAGGTCGGTTGACGGCATATCATGATTTGGGAACTCCACGCGCATGACCGGTTCTTCGCTCAATGCTAAGCGGGCAATATCTCCAGGAGCTAATTCGTCGGTAAATCCAGAGGTAGCATTGCCCAGATTAGGAAAATTCATCTGCAAGCGAGGAAAGAGCATAAAAATAATGATAGCGAGCGGCAAACCCTTGAGCATTAAGCGCGCACTTAATCCCACCACCTGTCGTGCACGGGCATCCATGTGATAACCGACGAGAGCGGTGGTGATGGCGGTTATCGTAGCTATGGCATAGATACTGTAAGTCAGCGACGAGTGGTCGAATAACATCACCGCGACAAGAAAATAACTTAAAAAACACGCCAGTAGATAATCGCGGCGCGCTTTTAATTCGAGTAGTTTAATCCATAAAAAACCAACGAAAAGCGGGGTGGCTGCAGCCAAGCCAAAACCTAATTCATTGGTTAATAATAAGAGTCCAGCAACGATGAGGGCTAATAAAAGACGAAATGAAATTGGGGGAATGATAACAAAACCACGATATTCAGCCATCACGCGCCACGCCGCTAAGATGACAATCCCAAGCGTGAGCCACGGAGGTAAACTACCAATAAAGGGAAGTGTCGCCATCACCATGGCTAAGACCAAGGTTAACACGCGCGAAAATCCATGGGCAGCGACGAGGCTCATGGATTCCCCAGCGGCTGAGGACTGGTCCATAAAGCTAATTGTTTCAGACAAGTATGATAATGCGTTTCACCATGATTCGGCTCAATCAAGATGCCGGGTAAGCGCAAACCATAACGCTGTCCGGTGTGTTCAAATGAAATAATTTGACCACACATCAATGACAGTCGTTGTTCTAGCGGTACGCCAGGAAAACGATCGTAGTCGATCCAGCAATCTTGTAGGGGACCACTTACGAATTCTTTAACTAAAATGGGGCGTCCGCGAGCAACTGCCCGCCAATCGACGCGGCGTTGCGATTCACCTGGTTGATAGAGGTGATGACCATGAAAATCACCAGTTGAACCTAGGCGTTGTCCTTCGCCTTGACCATCACCAGCGTCACTAGCTAAGTTGCCACTAATCAGCGGGGCGGGATAAACAATAAATTGCCAGTCAATAATAAATTCGGCTTGCACGAAAACCAAGCCCATGGGATATAAGCTTGCGACTCGTAAGCGCCGCAAGTGATGTAGACCACGCTGTTTTCCAGGTAGAACCAAGGTCACCAGCTGTGACTGTAACGCACCGAGATGTGCGATGGTTACGCCATCATCTTCGGCAATATCAGGAATATCGCACACCAGCGCCACAGTTGGGAATCCACCAGCAGTGATGGTGGCATTGGCACGTAATGGTTCACCAGCAAAGGCGGGGAAAGCCTGTCCAGCAATTACACCAAGCGCGCGAATATTTTTCCACGCATGAATGATCGACATCACGGCGGTGGAAATTACTAAAGCAACGATGAGGTAAGCGGAATTACTTTGGTAATTAATCGCTCCGAGAAGGACGAACCCAAGCACCACAGCGAGATAAAAACAAGCGTTGGTAAACTTTATTCGTAACACGGGTCGAGATGGCGAAATCCTGATGTCATCAGCGATCGACACCTTCATGGATTTATTTACCAACTCAGTCATAGGCAACGTCACGGCACGGGCACTGCACGAATCACGGCTTCGGCCAAGGCTCGACCATCATGGTTGTGCGCATCAGCGCCACGCAGGCGATGCGCCATGACGCTGGGTGCAACGGCCTGTACATCCTCTGGAATGACTAAATCACGGCCAGCCATTAAGGCCCATGCTTGAGCCGCACGTTGCAGTGCCAGCCCAGCGCGCGGGGATAAACCGGCTCCGAGTGGTCGTTCTTTGCGCGTGTGGGACAATAAATCGAGAAGGTAATCAGTCAGTGCAGGAGCGACACGAATCGTCGTCACCTGATCCTGTAGGGCGGTTAATTCTGCTAGCGTCATTTGCGGCTGAACTTTTTCTAATATGGTTTGTCGCTCAGGCCCAGCTAACATGGCGCGTTCGGCATTACGATCAGGGTAGCCCAAATCTAAGCGCATTAAAAAACGATCTAATTGTGATTCCGGTAGAGAGAACGTTCCAATTTGGTGTTGTGGATTCTGGGTAGCGATGACGAAAAATGGTTGTGGTAACAAATGTCGTACACCATCGACCGTTACTTGGCGTTCGCCCATCGCTTCTAACAAAGCACTTTGAGTTTTGGGACTCGCACGATTGATTTCATCGGCCAAAACGACCTGGGCGAAAATAGCACCGGGATGAAAAATAAATTGTTGCTTATCACGATCAAAAATGGCATTGCCCAAAATATCAGCGGGCAATAAATCACTGGTAAATTGAATGCGTTTTATGTTAAGGCCAAGTAACTGCGCCAAACCGGATGCTAAGGTAGTTTTTCCGACTCCAGGAATATCTTCGATTAATAAATGCCCGCGTGCGAGCAAACAACACAGAGCTAAACGAACGGGACGTTCTTTGCCTAAAATTAGCTGATGCAAGTTAGTCAGCACACGATCAATGGCAGTCGGCATAGTGATCTTTCAACGGTCGGTTAACGCAGGTGTAAAATAACGAAAACAGTTTTGCCGATCGCGTGTGCGCAGCAAGGTTACGATCGTCATTTATCCGTCATCTGATGCCAACACCCACCGCCACGTGGAATCATCACCCGTGGTGCATCGGCTAAATCTCGCGCTTGGGCGACAACGATGCCCACATCTTCACTCGGCAATGGGCCGGTTCCTAATAATACGGCTCCCGCACATCCCGCCTGTCCGGCAGCGCGCGCATCATCCGCATCAACTCCAATCAGCCAGGAGCTTGGCAAGTCGATACCATGAGTTCGTGCTGCGGCTAATAACAGACCTGGGCGCGGCTTGGTCCAGGATTTTGGCGATTCGGAAGTTGCGATGATCACGTTGGTCAATTTACCGCCAGCAGCGACCACCATTGCGTGCAAGCGCTCGGCATATTCAGCGGCGGCAAGCGAGTTCAGTGCAAATCCATCGCTCAGCGCAATCACAGGTACACTACGTTGCTGCAAACGCGCAATCGCAGCACCTACGCCAGGTAACAGTACGGTTGCCTGAATATCGGCGATTAAAACGCCGGGGATTTCGACGAAGAGCGCGGTGTTGGCCATGCGGGTATGCTCGAAGGATTTGTGATGGGTGAAAGCACGAGTGTTTCCTTCGGCGTTATTTTGAATTCATGCAGCAAAATAATGGCACTCGCGGGGGTTCTTCTGGCCAAACGCCGGATAAACCCATACTCCGCGCCCATGATCATTCTGCATACTGAGGCATCGCGCGGTTGGGGCGGCCAGGAACTCCGCATTCTGAGTGAAATTCGCGCCATGCGCGCGCGTGGCCACACGGTATATCTGGCTGCCGCACCAGAGAGCGAACTGGTCAAACGCATGGCTGGTACGCCAGATGCGCCGATGACGTTTCCATTCGCGGGTAAATTTGATCGTACGACCATTAAGGGTTTACGCGAGTTCATGGCTAAAGCAGGTGTGCAGGTCATTAATTCACACAGCTCAATTGATGGGTGGAACGATGCGATTGCCTGTCGCACCATGCCGCACGTTCGTTTCGTGCGCACGCGTCATTTATCAATTCCGGTGCACCGCAATTGGCCAACCCGTTGGGTCTATAGTCGCCCGCATGCGTTGGTCACTACTGGTGAAGCATTGCGGAATCAATTAATTACTGTCAATAAACAACCACCAGCGAAAGTATTGTCGATTGCAACGGGTGTGGATTTAACGCGCTTTGATCCGGCGGCATATGATCGTCAAGTGGTGCGCAAAGAATTTGGTGTTAGCGATGATCAGCTCTTTGTTGGCATGATCGCGATGATGCGTCCGATGAAGGGTCATGTGGTATTGATGCAAGCTTTACCGAAAATTGTGGCTGCCGTACCAAATGCACGCTTTGTTATTGTTGGTGGTGTCTTGGATGCGAATCCTATGCCGCAGGATTTGCGCGACGAAGTCGCGCGTTTGGGACTCAGTGATCGTGTTCATTTCGCCGGATTACGCCAAGATATCCCAAATATTTTAGCTGCCCTAGATTTAAAAGTATTGCCATCGGTCAGCGATGAAGGCGTACCGCAAAGTTTAACCCAAGCGATGGCCATGGGGGTTCCCGTAGTCAGCACCACCGTTGGCGCGATTGGCGAAGTGGTCGAAGAAGGCGTGACTGGACGTCAGACCGCACCGCATGACGTCGCGGGTTTTGCTGATGCGGTGATCGCGCAATTAACGGATCGTACGACGGCTAAACGTTTAGCTGTCGTTGGCCAAGATCGGGTACGGCGTTTCTATGGTGTGGATTCTATGACCCGCCGCACGGAAGCCCTTTACCAACGATTGTTGGATAATAAGCCCGCGTGGCCGGAGCCGGCTATTTAAGATGTGTCGCATAGTCGCAGTTATTGATCGACGTGGAGTACAAGCGCGGGATCCGCATGGATTAATTGAAACCATGCGCGATACCATGCAGGCTGGCGGACCAGATGATGCTGGTTTAGCGCTTTTTACACAAGGCGCCCAGGGAACGGTAGCGTTAGGACATCGGCGTTTATCGGTGATTGAGCTGAGTCCGCTTGGTCATCAACCGATGGCGTCGTCTGATCAGCGCTATCATATCGTCTTTAATGGTGAAATTTATAATCACGCAGAGCTTCGCGCTGAACTCATACCATTAGGCCACACCTTTCGCTCACACAGCGACACCGAAGTTATTTTAGCAGCCTATAGCCAATGGGGAAAAGAGTCATTCAAGCGTTTCCGCGGAATGTGGGCATTCGCCATTTGGGATAACCAAGAACAACAATTATTATTGTGCCGCGACCGCATCGGCGTCAAACCGTTGTATTGGTATCATCAAGGCGGTTTGACCTTAATTGCTAGTGAACTCAAAGCGCTCTACGCGCATCCCGATTTACCGCGGCGTATTAACCCCACCGGCATGCGCTTGTTCTTGCAGTACAATTATATTCCCTTCCCGCACACGATTTGTGTGGGCGTGGAAAAATTAGCGCCAGGGACATGGCTAACAATTAATCGTAGCGGCGAAGTTGCGCGTGGTGCATATTGGCGCTTACAAGATGCTGCGTCGCGTTCACCCAGCATGATGGATGAACGTGAAGCCACGGACGAATTAGAACGCCGCCTACGCGAAGCCTTTCGCTATCGCATGGTCAGCGATGTCCCCGTCGGATTATTTTTAAGTGGTGGCGTCGACAGCAGTTTATTGCTCGCCTTGTTAGCAAAAGAATCGTCGTCCAAGCTGAAAACCTTTACCATTGGTTTTGCTGGCACGGGATTAGACGAAGCGCCTTATGCCCGTGCAATTGCGTCGGCACTGGGGTCAGAACATTACGAAATGAACCAAGACGTAGATGCTGCATTGGCCATCGTGTCAAAAATACCGGATGTCTGGGACGAACCATTTGGCGATGCGAGTGCAATTCCGACGTGGTTGGTCGCGCAATTTGCGCGTAAACATGTCACGGTGGCCTTATCTGCCGATGGCGGCGACGAACTATTTGGTGGTTATCCGAAATATTGGCGCAGTCGCGATCGCGCACGCCGGTTAGAGAAAAAATGGGGGATTGATCGATTTCGCGCGCAATTACCGAGAGCGTTCATTAACCATTTAGGTCGCCGATACGGTATCGGCGTGAATAAATTATTAAAAGCGAAAGAAATATTATTGTCGCCTAAAACACTAGCGCATGCCGCTTTTGTCATTGGGCAACAAACGTTTATTGACACCGACATTGATCAATTGCTCGTCAATCCAGCAGCGACGGGCACCACCAGCTTTGATGCCTGGGACGAATTTCCACTTGATAATTTGAATCGCATGATGGCGATGGACTTACAAACCTATCACGTCGATGATATCCACGTCAAAGTGGATCGTGCAACCATGGCCCATGGTTTAGAAGGACGCGAACCATTGGTCGATCATGAATTAGTCGAATTCGCCCAGACTTTACCATCAGCAATGAAAATACGTGGCAGTACGGGAAAAAATATTCTACGTCAGGTTTTGTATCGGCATGTGGATCGTTCGCTGATTGAACGCCCAAAAATGGGATTTTCACCGCCGCTAGATCGTTGGTTGGCAAACGACATGGCGCCATTGGTTGAAGATTTTTTATCAGAAAAACGCACGAAGGACGTAGGTATTTTTAAGGTGTCCGCCGTATCAGAAGTGCGCCGGGCATTTGCTGGTCGCGCGAAGGATAATACGCAAAAACTATGGAATTTGGTGATCTTTGAACAATGGCGTCAACGATGGAAATTTTCGCTATGATCCATAAGCCAACCATATTTCTCTCATTTTCAAATATTGGACATGTTTTTCCTTCAAAGCGGCGAAGAAAAAGGAGGTAACCAAATGAACAATCCTGAAAAAAGTTCAATAATTAAATTGAACCTAGGCTGCGGGAATTCTAGGGTTTTGGGCTACACAGGAGTCGATCTCTATCCGTGCCAAGGAAGAGACATCACCCACGATCTTAATCAACCACTACCGTTTCCTGATAGTAGCGTCTCAGCAGTCATTGCTCATCATATCATTGAGCATGTTGCTGACCCAATGAAATTCCTTGAAGATATTCATCGCGTGTGCCGCAATGACGCTGAAGTAGAAATTATTACTCCACATTTTGCGTCGGCCACTTCCTACATTGATATTACGCATAAATGGCATTTATCTTATTTTTCCTTAGATCCCTTCTGCCAAGAGCAAGGCTGCCATTACCGCACCAAGAAGTTTAAGCGGTTGACGCAAAAGTTATCCTTTAGTGGTCATCCGCTTGGTTTTATCGGTCGTATGATTGCTCTTTTTTCGATGAAAGAGTATGAGTACCGCTGGTCATATATGTTTCGACCTTCAAACCTGCATTGGAAGTTAAGTGTAGTAAAATAACACGCCGTATTGCGAAGTGTGGGCAGTCAGTTGACCGGAAAATATGGATCGTAGGAAGCAGATACGGGCACGAACCATCACATTAAAGGAAAAAAATGAGGGTGCTAAAATAACTCACTTGCCAGGATGAAGTCACCAAGTGCTAGATTGGTAATAAAAGGTCGTCCTCTTTAATATGTAGCGATCACGCTTTCTTGTCTTCATCTTGGGCCATCGCTAACCCCAGTATCGCATCCAGAGCGACAGATATTGCTACAATCACACCTGCAGAACCGTCACGAAATCCCTGTTTGGCGACGTAGCTGCGTAAAAACCCCCATAGCAACCGAAATAGTAACGGTATGGCACTTGAACGCCGCCCTTCATCGCGATAGCGCTGAGCTTTATTGCGAGCGTACGAACCACAGCGAGCAAAAATATCAGCAAAATCAGTATAGCTAAAATGGTGCAAGGCGCCTGGTAGAGTAAGTATCGTTCCGTTAGTCTCGACCGATTCGTGAATGAGACGGTCATTAAACTGTGCTTTTGTACGATTGAATAAACGCAGACTATGATCAGGTGACCATTGACCGTAGCGTATTTCTCGATCACCGATGTAGGTGCGACGACGTAAGCGCCAGCAACGATTCGTGTCCGTGTAATCTAAGACCTGAATAGTGGTCGCAGCTTCGTAATCGAGGACTTCATCATCATCAATCACCAACACCCAATCATGCTTTGCTAATTTAACGGCTCGCTGTTTTTGCGGTCCGTAGCCTAAAAATGGCTGATGCTCTACGCGGACTTTATGCGTGGCGCAAATTTCTATGGTTCGATCAGTCGAGCCGCTATCGAGTACCAGAATTTCATCACAAAAACCAATTGCGCCTAATACTCGATCTAAATGCCGCTCGCCGTTGTGCACAATGAGGACAGCCGAAATCTTAAGTTTTTCCAGACCAGACAAAGTGAATCGGCGACGAAGCGGCGGATGCGCAGGTGCTGATGCTGGTGTAGCCGATTCGTTCATGGGCGGTACGATCCGGCACACACGCGATCATACAAGGATTTGTACCCGGTTATCATATGTTCAGCGCTAAAATGACTTTCGGCGCGTTGGTACGCTGCTTGGCTCATGTGTGATCGCCGAGCACTATCGCTCAGGAGTGTGATAAGCGCTTTGGCAATTCCGGTGTGATCTCGCACCTCAGCAAGAAGCCCCGTTTCGTCCTCAATAACTAATTCAGGCATTCCACCAGCTCGCGTCGCAACGACGGGTAGACCACAGTACATCGCATCCATCAACGATGAACCTAGGCCCTCAAGGTGCGAGGTTAAGGTGAATATATCTAGTCCACGTAACACATTGTTGATGTCAGAACGAAACCCAAGGAAGCGAACGCGCTTTAAACCAAGTTCTTGAGCAAGCGTTTTAAGTGACTGTTCTAATTCACCTGTGCCCACGATGAGTAACCAGGCTTGCGGTAATTGTTGTTCAACGGTGACAAAGGCACGCAATAACGTTTGGTGGTCTTTGTGGTCAGTTAAATGAGCCGTAACGCCGACAACTAAAGCATCATGTGGTAAGGATAATTCTGACCGTAAGGAACTTGGTTTTTTAGGAAAACGATTAAAATCAATACCATCCCAGATGACTAATATGCGTTCGGCGGGAACTCCACCAGCGATCATAACCGATTGCACGCCCTGTGATACCGCAGCAAAACAGGTAACGGCTCGACCATATTTCCAACGAGCAATGAATCCACGTTTAATGGGAAAATCTACTCGACGCGTAACCACTAATGGTTCACGGCGCCCAAGTAAAGCTAACGCCGCGAGACTATGGGCGTGACTAGTATGTGCGTGAACCAGAGCAATTGGATGCTCATTTGCATAACGACGTATAAATCGAATGGCGGCAATATCCCATTGTCCACGCATTGCGTGTTCAACGACCGATAAACCGGCGTCCTTAGCCGCCGCAGCCATACGTGAACCTGGTGGACATAAAACGACAGGAATATAGTTTCCCGTTAATCCTTTGGCGAGTAACAGCACTTGGTTTTCACCACCGCGCCATCCCTGTTCAGTATTTATCATTAATACATGCCGTGGAACCTGCTCAGTCATTGGGTCACCTTAACCCGTCCCTTATCAACCACGACCCACTCACCATCGTCGTCGGATTCATAAGCGGTGAAGGTGCAGGCTAAACGTTCCGCGATGGCCCATAGACGAAAGCGTTCGACCGAAGGCCATTCTTCTTCGCGTTCTTCGCCGTCGGCGCTGGTGAATGCGATCATGACGCTCATGCGCGGCAGCGGATCGTCTGCGGTGAGCGTGGCAAGCACAGAAGTGTGGCACTGCGGTACTCCGCACTTTTCCGAGGGCGATCGGGCTTGAAGCTATGGGCGTGGATATCGCCCCCGCATCGCTTGGGATTTTTCGCCGTCGTTTAGCTGGCGTCATGTTGGCGATGCTGGTGGTGTGCCTGGGTGTCCCGGAATGGCTGACCCCAGTAGCTCGATGGGTGTCAGGAATTTTCGCCGTGGATCTGATGCCGTGGTTAGAGCAAGCGCGGCAGTGGGTGCAGCGTTTTAGTTCTTTGCAGGCGTGGCCTATGCTGCCTGCGATCATTAGTCTGGGATTATTACTTGCCGTGTGGTTGATCCCTCCGGCGGAACGATCACGGCGGCGAATTGCTCCGGTTGTGCGCGATGAAACGGCCATGGCCGTGGGCGTTTTATTATTATGTGAACCATTAATGCACCTGGGTTTTTTATGGTGGAGTGGATCGCATCCTTCGCTGGTGAGTCGTGACGCTGTATTTCCCATCCCGATGTTGGGAGGCTTGGCCGCCATGCCGTGGTGGGCGGGTATGGCGACCATTTTGACGATTTCAGTTTTAGTGCCGGTGGCAGAAGAATTCTTCTTCCGTGGTCGATTGTTAGATGTCTTGCGATTTTGGTTTCGCTCCAGTCGCTGGGCAACCGTGTGGGCGGTGTCGCTTACTACCCTAGCATTTGCCGCTGCGCATGGGTCGCAAGTGCAAGCATTGTTTGCCATTCCACTCGGATTATTACTCGCTGTTATTCGCCTACGAAGCGGCAGTATTGGCGGATGTATTTTAGCACATGCCTGTCATAATAGTATGTTTTTATTCCTGGGGCCCATGCTTTTCGCCAAACCATGGGTAGCCCCGTTGTTAGCGTTGAGCGGGGTCATGTTAATTGCTGCGGCCTGGGCGGATCATCCGTCAACCTCAGATCGCCCGCGGGTGCCCGATCGTTGGCGACCAGTGCTAGCGATTGCTGGTGTATTAATGGCTTTACTGCTGATTCGTTTGACAGCCTCGACCTACCATCATGTGCAGGATCGTTTATGGGCCGGTGCCGCGCATCAGGTCATTACGCAATGGCATGTAGATAATGATGTATTATTGAATCGACTTAATTACCAAGTCATGCGCGGACGATTAAATGAAGAACGCCGCGACGGCCTT
>CANETI010000005.1 GCA_947440715.1 Planctomycetota bacterium
ATAACGAAGTCGAAGCAACCTCTACCGCAGTGGTCGAAACCGTTATGGTGGCGACCATTGTCGCCGCTGAAGTCGCCATCAGCGAGCCTCCGCCCGACCCACCACCTGATCCACCACCGCGAGAACCACCGCCGGTTCCGCTTGCTGATCACCGACACGATTCACCCAACACCACCCCAAAAAACACCTACAAAAAAACCGCTCACATGTCCCCTCCACCCCGCACAAAAATTTGGCCGATGATCGCGATACTTATCGCGATCAATGCGGCGTGGGCTGGGTGGTCGTGGTTAACCTATGTACCAAAAAATGTAGTAGAAATTGCGGTCGCACCGGTCGCTCATGATCAAACGATTCTGGTTGGCCAACCGATGTTAACTTGGCGCTTTAATTTAGACGTCGTGGATGATTTCGGTCTCACCAAGCCACCAATGATCATTCCGCAGATATCACCAGCCATTGCTGGCCAATGGACATGGCAAGATCGTCGCACGCTGGCCTTTATTCCGTCCAGTGATTTACCGATGGCGACTACGTTTACCGCAACGCTCAGCGAAAAAAATTGGCAGACAGCTAGCGGTTTCCACATGGCACAGGCACACGCGTGTTCTTGGAGTACGCCAGCACTGTCAGTCGCCAATGCCGCCGTGGAGACTTTTAGTCGCGATGGCACTATGGTGACACTCACCTTTAATCAGGAAGTTGATCCTCTGGTTATTGCGAAAGCACTCAACGTCACGTTGGCCAGCCCAATAACCTCTCAAGAAGAACAGGTTACAGATTCTAACCCCATCATCACAGCTCCTAAAGAAACGATTCCTGACCAAACTGCCGAGCCAGGCAAAACCGCTATTTCAACGCCGGTTACCATCGCTGCTGATAATTCAGTAACACCAACGCTACCGCCAACTACCGATCCGGCCGTCGTGGCGGTAGCGCCGACCGCAGCAGCAGTATTACCCAACGTGCGTGCTATTAGCACCAGCCCAGGAACCACCGTTCGCTTGTTGGTCACCGCGCCAACACGCGGTGAAGCCACACTGAATTTACCCGCTGGGACCATCGGTACTGCTGGTCCATTAGGTACCATGGCTTCTTGGTCTACGACCATTGATTTACAGCAAACCCTCACTCTCACGCACGCCGATGTGGTCGTACCGAGTACTGGTTTAATTCACGTCTCACTGCATGTCAGTCATCCTGGTTCACCGCGTGATCTATTAGCGCCAGGCATTCTAATCGATCCACCTGTTCAAGTCACCTTGCATACGACCGAACAGGGTGTCGATCTGATTGGTGATTTTATTCCTGGCACCAGTTATCGCATGAGTACCGCAGCAACCTGGCCCGATGATAATACCACCAGTGGTCATGTCTTAGGCGCCTATACGGCTGAAAGTTCTATTACCGTCAACGTGCCAGCACGGCCACCAGGGGTGTGGACGAGTGATGAAAAAATCATAAATGGACAGGTTTTGGTGTCAGCACATGCCGTAGATAAAGCCACCGTGTTAGTGCAAGACGCGGAAGGTGATGAAACGCTGATCAGCAATGAAATTACCTGGAAAACGACGACTGCGGATCACGGCGCACCTACCAATATTTCAGCCGAAACGCTTAGTGAAGCGCTTATACCTGGAACCTATCGTATCGTTATTGCCGCAGACACCGAACCGCCAGCACATTGGCAACGCCGATTAGTTGTCGAAACGATTAGCGTCCGACCACAAGCCGTTCTCGCCGCGTTGCACACGCTGGGCGAAGCCATCCTGGCTGGCAACGCGAACGCCGACGTTCCCGTTCGCATTGTTCGCTTGGCGGAATAAAGAATAATAAATTAGCGCAACGACTTGCGACGCGGTCCTGCATTACCCGTCGGCAATGGGACTAAATCTGGTCCGGCGAGTTCTCCGCGTTCAATTTGAAAATGGCCCAGAGCCGCAATCATCGCGGCATTGTCGGCACAATGCCGGGGTTTTGGTAAATATAATTGTAATCCAGCGGCTGCGGTAGCGGTGGTTAAACGTGCACGAAGTTCACTATTACAAGCAACGCCACCCCCCACCGCAACCGCGCGCACCTGATGAATTTTTGCGGCGAGTAATAATTTACTCACCAAACAATCCACTACACCGGCTTGAAACGCCGCGCACGCATCATTAATGCCATTTTCATCCAAGGTCATTGGATCACGGCCCAGCGGTCCTTTAATTTGATAGAGCAACGCTGTTTTAATTCCAGCAAAACTCAGACGTAAAGTATCATCGTGAATAAAACTTCGTGGCAACGTCAACGCCCGTGGATTGCCCAACGCGGCGCGGCGATCCATAATTGGGCCACCGGGATATTCTAAGCCCAAGGTCGCTGCCGCCTTATCGAATGCTTCACCAGCCGCATCATCAATGGTGCCACCAATCATGACAAAGCGCCCAGGCGCATCGCCCAGGTAATAATTACTGTGACCACCTGACGCGACTAATCCGACCAATGGATACGTGACGTTCGGCTGGTCGAGGTGAACAGCCGCCAAATGCGCTTGAATGTGATCGACTGCAGCCAAAGGCAGCCCACGTCGTTGCGCGATAACTTTGGCAGCGGTGACGCCGGTCAGTAAGCTCCCAATCAAACCTGGCCACGCGCCAACTGCTAAACCAGCTAGTGATTCAAGTTGTACACCAGCTTGGCTAAGTACTTGGTCGATCAGTCCAGGTAACGAGGCAACATGACCGCGTGCGGCCAATTCTGGAACAACACCGCCCCACGTCGCAAAGTCGTCCGCTTGGCTAGCGATGACTTCAGCAAGAACCTGCTGACCATCCCCAACGATCGCCACTGCTGTTTCGTCACAACTGCTCTCAATACCTAATACTAAACGCATGGCTGCAGCGTGGTTGCGTTCATCAACTGACAAGACCGAAGCACCAATTCGGCCCTTAACATCCAGGCGGACAAGCTTGCGGCTGTTGTGCCAATGGGGTACTCTTTGCATGCAGTCAGGGCAGCAAATGAGGCATGGTATCAAGGTCGATTATATCAATCCATTCATTGAAGCCACCATCCATACGTTTCAAACCATGTGTCAAATAGTTCCGACCCGCGAAAAAATTTATATTAAAAAAGGTGATAGTGAAGAAGTGTACGGCATCAGTGGCATAATTGGGCTGAAGGGTGAAATGTCTGGCACCGTGGTACTTAATTTTCCGGAACAAATCGCGATTCGCGTGGTGTCAAAAATTGCTGGAGAAGAACAAAAAAACATCACTTCCAGTGTGGTCGACGGAGTTGGCGAAATTTTAAATATCATCGCTGGAGATGCAAAAAATCGACTGGTGCAAAAAGGATATAAATTTGAAATCGGTTTACCAAAAATTGTTACTGGACGTAGTTACGTCAATGCACAAAAAAAATCTGACCACTGCATAGTGATTACCTTTAATTCACCATTTGGTAAGTTCAGTTTGGAAGTCAGCCTAAAGAAAGCCTCATGAGTTATGGCTGCTAATTCCTCGCATCACAACCAACCTGTAGATGATACCTCCATTCAACATGAGCGCATGGCTACCCTGGGCACACTCACGGCAGGAATTGCTCACGAATTAAATAATCCCATTGGCTATATTAGTAGCAATTTAAATACCTTGCGGCGTTACATCATCTCCATGCAGGCCCTGCTAAATCAGGCTGATACCTGGATTGATCCGGTTCATCGCGCCGCCTGGGCACAAATGCAGCAAACCGAGCGTTGGTCGACTGTGCGCGCAGATTTAATTGATGTCATTGATGAAACGCGACAAGGCGCGGATCATTTAAAAAATGTAGTTGGTGATTTAAAAACCTTAGCGCGCACCTCCAAAACCACCGAGCACGCCAGTCTCGACAGTTGTGTCGTCTCCGCACTCACCGTTTTGTCCCACGTCGTTCGCCACCGTTGCGTCATTGAAAAAAACCTCGCAGCACCTGGCGAACGCACGCTCATTCGTTCACATATCTTGCAAATTATTATCAACTTGTTGCACAATGCCTGCGATGCTATTCCAGTATCTGGTGGACGCTTATGCCTAACTTCTCACCAAACCGATGACCACAGCGTAATCATCGTCGAGGATAACGGACCTGGGATCCCCGATCAGCTTCGCCATACTATTTTTGATGACTTTTATACCACTAAAGCCACAGGAAACGGTTTAGGTCTGGCGTTAGCACGTCGTTTTGCCAAACAACATGGTGGCGACATTATTTGCGATCAAAGCCCAACGCTTAAAGGCGCACGATTTACCGTGACCATACGCGATTATGATCCGTTGGGCCGCGCATGAACGATTCGCTCACCCCACGCATTTTAGTGGTCGATGATGAGCTACCTATTTTGCGCTCGTTGCGCCGCCTGCTCACAATGGAAGATTTTTTATTGTCTGAAGCCAGTGACGCTGAGAGCGCACTGCGATTATTAAATGAACAAGATACCGCAGTTATTTTAACGGACTATAATTTAGGCGACATTGGCGGAGTTGATTTACTACGCAAAGCCCGCGAATTGAGCCCCGACACTAGCCGCATATTATTTAGTGGTCACATTGACGTTGAATTATTACGAACCGCGGTCAATGGTGGCGAAGTCTATCGTTTTATCACTAAACCATGGAATGACGACGAGTTAGTCCATGCCGTTCGCCAAGGCGTCGAGCGCTGGCAATTACTCAATCGGAATCGTCAACTTAATCGACAGGCGGAATTACAAAATCAACAGCTCAAGCGCTTTAATGCCGAGTTAGAAATCATGGTCAGTGAGCGCACAACGGCGTTAGAGCTTAGAAATCGCGCGTTGAGTTTAAGCCAAGAAGTTTTGGATGGTTTGCCCGTCGCCGTGGTTGGCATTGCTCCAGATGGACAAATCGCTTTAGCTAACCATTTAGCGCGTCAATTATTTCCCGATTTAATGCCGGGTGAACAGCTTCCAACGACTACCTCCACTATGCCATTATGGGAATGGTCGCGTCATGCCATTGCGGATGGCAATCCGGTTTTGGTGGATGGCGCACTCGGTCCCATGCGTTTAGAAGTTATTGCGCTAGGCGACCGTGGCGTGGTGATGACGGTCATTCCTTTGAACCCCGCACAGGGAAGCCTCTCATGAATTTACCAACCGGCGTTGTTCTGGTGGTGGATGACGATCCCAATGTACTAAAAGCGCTGGGACGATTAGAACTTGGTCGTCAATTTACTTTACGTTTTTGCGATAATTCCGCTGATGCCCAACATATCTTGGATCATGAAGAAGTCGAAGTAGCTCTCGTCGACCAACATTTGGGTGCTGGCGGCCCAACCGGACTTGATTTATTAGCCCTTTTACGTGAACGCGATGCGGATTGCTTTCGTATTATTTTTACCGGGGCCGCCGATCTCGATTTTGCCGTCAATGCGATTAACCTTGGTTTAATTGATGCCTTTTTAATTAAACCTTGGACCACCGAGCAACTCATATCGCTGCTTAATCAAGGCTGCGAAACCGCCTTACTCAGACGACACAATCGTCAACTCGCCTGTGAACTTGCGAGTCGCAATGCGGCCTTAGAGCACCTCAATGAACAACTAGAACGCATGGTGAAAGAGCGCACCGCTAGCTTGCTTGAGATCAATGAACATTTGCAACTACAACAAGCCGAGATGGTGCGTCTAGAAACCCAATCAACGGTCACGCAAATTGCGCGCGGTTTAGCCCATGAATTAAATAATCCTTTAGCTGCTATCCTCGGTTACAGCCAACGATTATTGCGCCGCTTAGGCAGTGATCTTGACGCAGTCCAACGACTAGAAGTTATTTTAGGGGAAGTAGAGCGATGTCGCGGGTTAGTTGAACAATTACGAAATTTAGCCACTCCGCTGGATGAAGATATTGTTCCCTGTCATGCCACTGAATTACTCAATCACGCTGCGGATCGACTGCGGATCGCGAACATTACTCCACCGATGTGCAGAACTGCTGGAGTGTTACCAAAGGTCTTGGGGGCCCCTCGTTCATTGACCCGCGTTTTTGAACAAGTGCTAGATAACGCCCGACTCGCTGGAGCGCTTAATGTCGTACTCAGCGCAGAAACGACTGAAGATCGTATACGCTTGATATTAACTAATGATGGACAGTCGCCTACTGATGACGTTATACGTCATGCCACTCGTCCGTTTTTTACGACGCATCACGACAAGGGTCATCGCGGACTTGGATTAGCCTCGTCTTCAGCTATTTTACGCGATCAAAATGGCGCTATTGAACTCGATGAACGCCATGATGGAATTCCTGGAGCTCGCTGCATTATCACATTACCACTCAGCGAACCCAACACTAAATCTTTCATTACTCGCCAACATCCGGAATCTGGAAAAGTATTAATTGTCGATGATGACCCTATGATCACCGAACTGCTGAGCGAATTTCTCCAAGATGACGGCATCAATGTGGTGGTTGTAGCAACTGGTGAAGAAGCCCAACAAGCCATTATTGACCATCCTATACGTGCCGTCATTGCGGATTACCATTTAGATCGCATGTCAGGAATTGAAGTGCTCAAAGCCCTCATAGAACACCAGCCTGGCTTACGCGGCCACGTTGCGGTTTTTACCGGTGCCAACGATGCCTCGACGCTAGAAAGAATTGCGCGAGACACCGGCTACAAAGTCTTAGCAAAACCGTTCCGCTTAGAACAGGTTCAACGTTTAGTGCGCGATATTCTCGCCTAAAAAGACTGCCTAGAAAATCTCGTCTAACGCTTACTGATTATAAAATTTTACGACGATCATGACAGCGAAGAAAATAATAATTCCAACAAACATAAAAATCGGTAGGTATTGTCCCGCGCCTGACTGCGACTGAACCCCTGCAGAAGCATGGTGACCGCGCGCTTGGCGAGCGGTGAGTGGTTTGGCGGAATGACGATGAGTAGCCATGACAACCTCCAACAATAATGACGTGATGACGGAAATAGTTGCTGACAAGGCCAGCTTTAAAGCTGACTCACTATTAAGTCATGGCCCCGACAAAGCCGACATGTCGCCGAAAGTAGCCATGCATGACTACCATTGCTTTAGTTGTAAGAACACACGTCCTAATATGAGATAAATATCGCTCGATCATTTACCATTTAAGCCGGTTCAAGCACCTGCACCGCAATATTGTCGACCAGACCGGTAACTTTTTCGCGATACGTTTTCATATGTGGCGCGACCAAATGCGCCTGCAGTGCTGGAATATCTCGCCATTGCTCAACCACCACCACCACATTGGAACGTTTAGGTGTGGTAATCGTAAGCGGTTGCGATTGATCAACGGTTGGTCCGTAAACAACGCAACCGTCTTCTTGTAGCACCAACGGCACAACGCGGTGAAACTCCGCGAGGAATTTTGCTCGATTGCCAGGAGTGCAGGTAATGGTGGCGATGACGTGAATCATGCTGGCAGTGTGTGCGGGACATGCTCGCGGCAAGTCATCACAGTGGCTCAATGCGCTCAACGCGCCAACCAAACCCGCCACGTAAATCAGCCCGTTCTTCGTCGTTCCCAAGCATGTACACCACCGCAACATGTGCAGCAACCGCGTAGGCAACCGATCCTATTTCTGCAACGCGCGCTATTTCGCCATTAATACCGCCTAAATAGAGCAAACGCACGGTCATGCCTGGCCCCTTCAATTGCTTGCGAGCCATTAATATTCCGCCGACTATTTCGGATTTAATGATCTTTGCCTCTGACTCATTCAACGGGAACAAAAAGCTGGTCGTGTCGCGTAACACCGCCGCTAAAGGATCAATATCGATGCGCACTTGTCGGGCATCGTCCTCACGATCGACCGACAACGCCATCCACGCCGTTTGTCCAGGGGACTTGATTCCCAACATTCGCACCAAGGCACTACTCATAACTGCTCCTCGCTCGCAGGTGCACCTTGTGCAACATCGGCATCCTGCCAAGTCTGCACGCTGCATACCACCCGGCAGCGGGATAACTTCCGGTGGCGCCTTTATTCTACGACCTATCATCTGACCATCCCGCCGGCCTGGAATATCTCAATGACTGAACAGCCACTTCTTCAAGTCGATGACAACCGCTTTCACGGTACCGTCGTCGGTAAAGAACTCCTCGACCTGCTCAAGATGCTGCACCGCATTTGCTCAAGCGGGGTTCTGCACTTGGATGCGGACGTAAATCGCGCGTCGTTGTGTTTAGATGGCGGTGCTATTCGTGCTGCCTTTTTTAATGATTTAACCGGATCACAAGCACTTACGCGAATTATTTTAATTGGCCGTGCCGTGTTCCGTTTTGAAATCGCCACTGCTCACACCGTTGCCAGCTATGCACGTAATATTACCAAAGATACCGCTCTTATTTTAAGTGTCGTTGAAACCATGATGGATGAGGCGGAAGCAGCGGTTAGCACACCAGCTCCAGCCAAAAAAATAACTGGCAAAATAACTGGCAAAATAGTTGACGAAATAACACCAGAGCAAACAGCCGAAAAACCAATCTTTGCGCTGGCCCCTAAGCGGGTCGCTCGGCCGATTACCGAGGATGACGACTTGTCCCCCTCGGCAGACATGGATGTGAAAACTGAACTCCATCCGGTCGTCTACGACGACAGCACCATTCGTGTTTCTTCGTTCATGCCACCAGAACCAGGTGTCCACATTGGTAAATGTGAATTATTACAAGAAATTGGCCGTGGTGCGAGTTCTATCGTCTACCGTGCGCGACACGCATCGCTCGACATTGATGTGGTGTTGAAAATATTGATGCCCGAAGGTCATCATAGAGACAGTCATCGATTGCTGACGATCAATGAAGCACGTTTACTCGCCCGACTTAACCACCCCAATATTTTACGCGTCTTTGATTTTACTGAGATTGGCCGATGGCCACATCTGGTAACCGAACTCGTTGATGGCCCATCGTTGTTACGTTTAATCCGTGATCGCCGTAGTTTATCTACTGACATAGCACTGCCATTAATGTGCCAAGCTGCCGAAGCGCTCAGCTATGCTCACACCACGATGGGGGTTGTGCATTGTGATATTAAACCAGAAAATATTCTGCTAACTAAAGATCTATTGGTAAAAATGGCTGATTTTGGCTTATCAAAATCACGCGTTGCTGTTGCTGGAATCGACCGCGCGTTTCCAGTTGGCACCGTTGCTGGATCGCCGAGTTACATTGCTCCCGAACAAGTCCAAGGTGGACGCAATGCCTGTGATCACCGCAGCGATATTTATTCGCTTGGCGCGACGTTATACCACGCCGTGACTGGCCGTACCCCGTTTAATGATCCTGATCCTGTGCAATTAATGGTTAAACGCCTGAGCGAATCACCAATTCCACCACATTTGGTTAATCCCAAAGTCGAACGACGTGTCAGCCAATTAATTATGTCGATGATGGCGCGTGATCCAAATAATCGCATTCAAACCTGGGATGAAATTCTTGAGCTCATGGGCGATATCCTGGAAACATTGGCTCCAGCCACCGACCGCTACCGCAGCGAAACTACGGCGGAAGGAAACGTCATTCGCCGTCGCACTTCGTTCTGGAATTACGTCCCCAACCGACTCTTTCGTCGCAGCTCAACGGACCAAAAAGACGTGGGTTAATTCCGACTTCAATTCCCGGCATTTACGCGACCGACTCAGCCCAGGCGCGATTGTTCGCGACGCGGGGCAAGCGCGGCAGACAAGCAAATTCCCAGGCCCAAGTGACAAGCTAATAAGCTTGATCCGCCGTAACTAAAAAATGGCAACGTGATGCCCGTTACTGGCATCATACCCATGGCTACTGCTAGATTTATTGATGTCTGTCCTAAAATAAGACAGACGTAACCGATAATCAAAGCTCGGCCGCAAGGATCACGGCAAATGGCAGCCGCGTGCAGGCCACACCAAGCAAAAACGAGAAATAATCCTAGTACGACAGAAGAACCAATAAATCCCACTTCTTCACCAACCACAGCGAATATCAGATCGGTATGTTTTTCCGGCAGCCAGCCCAGGCGATTTTGATCGCCTTCCAGATAACCCTTGCCAATAAATTGGCCAGAGCCGATGGAACGCATACTGCGCGATGCCTGATAGCCCTCCGTCAGTGCGTAATCATCTGGATGAAGCCACGCCTGCATACGTTTATATTGGTACGATTTAGGTCCGGTGCGGGGCAGGAACGTATCTTGCACCTTTTGGATCGTTGGAGAATCCGGAGCATCCATAGTCAATACCGTAAATAAACCACCGACCGCGAAAAAGACACTAAACAGAATTACTAATAAATGACTCAAGCGCATGCCCATGGCTAATAACATACCAAAAATCATTGGCGGAAAGGTCAATGAACTACCCAAATCTGATTTCGCATGCAATACTGACGGAATAGCCGCCAAGGCCAAAGCAGCACTCACATGAAGGAATTTGGTCGGTTGGAAATCTGGGCTCGTCACTAAACGCGCACATATCAACAGCGTAGATAATTTAATAAATTCTACCGGTTGCACCCGTAATGGACCTAGGACAAGCCAATTTGCTTGGCCTTTAATTATCGGTACCACGCTGGTTCCTGCCGCAACAATCATAAATAATTCTAATGCCAACCCGACTAAAAACATGGGTATGGCTATTGCCCGCCACACGGCGAATTGGACATGCATACAACCAAAACAGGCAACAATGCCGACCATCCACCAAGTTAATTGCTTACGTGCTTCGTCACCAAGACCGTAGGCCTGATCTGGATCATAACAGGCGCTAATGACAAACGTCACTCCCATGGTGGTCAATAATAGCGTGGTGAGGAGCCATCCCCACGCCACGTCTTGATAGGAAATGCGTTGCATCAACGCCATAAGCGCATCAGGTCAGCCGTTGAGCAAATTCGGTGAATGCGGCAGGAATCGGCGCTTCCACTTCAACCCGTTTTCCCGTGGCTGGGTGATCAAAGCTCAATGTATGCGCATGCAACATCATGCGTGGTGCCGTCGGTGGTGGTGGTGCGCCTGGGGCAAACATCGCGCGATGAGCGTAAACCGTATCACCATAAATAGGACAACCAATGCCACCCAAGGTAACGCGAATTTGATGCGTACGCCCTGTTTCAAGTCGCACTTCTAATTCTGCTCCGAGATCGCGACCGTCTTTACCTTTAAATGATCGCAACACACGAAAATGCGTGATCATTTCTTTGCCGGCCTCTTCATCTTGCACCATCACGCGACGACCATCGTCATCACGAGTTAACGCTCCACGAATGGTGTCTTCGCGACGCTTAGGCGTACGCATGGTAAAACAGCGATAAACGCGCCCTGCTGCATGCGTCGCAAATTGCGCTGCCATTAATCTTTGAGCTTCCTTCGTTAGCGCAAAACATAAACAACCGCTCGTTTCTTTATCCAAGCGATGAACGATGCCGATAAAACGAATATCTTGGCCACGTTTGCGAAATACTCGTCGTAATAATTCAGGTACGTGTCCACGTTCAGGGGCAAGTTGCCCAGGTTGGTGCGCCGGTGCTGAGACTATACCAACAGCTTTATCAACAATCACTAAATGACTGTCTTGATGTACAATAACGAATGGTTTTTCTTGCGGGGGCGCCGCACCATGGACGCGCGCATGATAAGCCGCTTGAATGCCTTGGCGTAAATCGCACAACACTTTTGCTGAAGGACCAAGCTGATGTTTTGGTTCCTGAATCGTCACCCCATCCACTTTAACCAAGCCGCCTTTAATCGCTAAACGAGCCTGATGACGGGTAAGTCCGGGAATGGCCACCGACAATGCCGCAAATAAGTGCTCATCCGCAGCCGCAAGGGTGAGACGATGAAGAGAGTAAATTTCTGGCATGATCCTGGGCAGCCTCGCGCAGAAACCCCCTCAGTCCAGGGATTGCGCGCGTAGGACCATGCTCACAACAAAACACGTACTAATTAAAGTCGCGGTAATTCCGGCAATCCATCGTTATTATTGCTGTTATCGTCATCCTCAAAGCTCTCGACTTTTAGGATCTGCGATGGGCGACTAGCCGAGCTCACACCGCGTTCATGACGTTCGCTGGGCGGCATTTCTTGGTCTTCATCCAGAACCACGAACAGCGCGCTGCGTGTCGGATCATTCAATATCGCATCAGTCGAAGGCGAATCTTCGTCGTACTGAGCGGGATCTAAATCGAGCACATTGCCTTGCGCCACCGTCATCGAGGGTGGCGGTGTCATAAAAGCCGGCGGGGGTGTCAGCTGCGGCGGCATTGGCATTGGTAAAGGCGCTGGTGGTGGCTTTGGCGCTGAAGCCATAGGTAGCGGAGTTGGGTACGCAGGCGTTTGTGTCGGCGCGGTAGCTGGTGACCGATATCCACCGCTGGGCTCTGTCGTTGCGGCTACCACAGGAGCTGCTGCTGGTGCACGTGGTGCTAAAGTGCCGTCGCGTACTTGGCGTGGTTGCCAATTGAGGCTGTTCGCACCACCCAATCCTGTTTGTGGAAAACTAAGAACGTGTGCAGCTAAACCAAGTGCAACGGTTAATGACGGACCATTGGCATCAAGGCCATGCATATCGTAACGGCTAGGCACTAAATCAAGACCTGCGAGCGGATCTAATACGTGAACTGGGCGACCTAAAATATTACCCAAAATTTCTGGTATGCCTGGTAATTGACTGGAGCCACCTGTGAGCACGAGATCGCTAACCTGCACTTCAAATTGACCTTCGACATAATCAAAGCTGAGTCGAATTTCATTCGCCAAATCTTCAAAAGCAGGCATGGCCGCATCAATTAAGGCTTCCAATGCTTCGCCTGGGGCCGATTTAATGCGCTCAACGTCTTCCGCTGGTTCATTAAAAGTACGGACAATAGCGTCAGTAATTTCATTACCGGCTAAATACACTTCACGAGTAAATAATAAACGCGTACCCTGCACAATAGCGATATTACTCTTGCTGGCACCAATATCGATTAATGCCGTGGCGGTTTTTTCGGGATTAGGTTGCGGGCCAGGACCAAGCAATTCATACGCATTTGACAGAGCAAATACGTCGACATCAATAACTTCTGGAGTAAGGCCTGCGGCTTTTAATTGGGTAATATGGTCTTCAACAAAACCACGACGCACAGCAACCAGCAACACTTGCATGTTGGTGGCTTTCGATTCTTCGCGGTCTGGTAATGTTTGACAGTCAATAATTACTTCTTCGCTGCCGAAAGGGATGTATTTATCCGCTTCGTAAGCGATATGAGCTTTCAGTTCATCAGCTGGTAAGCGCGGTGTTTCGACCTGGCGCACAATGACTGAGCGACCAGAAACGCTGCTAACGACACGCTTGGGTCGTACGCCGAGTTGGTCTAATACTTTACGAATGACTTCGACTGGCTCTTGGGAACCAATGCGCGACTGCGCATAACCCTGAAGGGTCAAACGATTACCATTCGGCGACAAGGCCACCGCTTTCACCGAATAGGATCCGATGTCTAAGCCAATAACGACTTTGCTCTTACCGAACATGTGCATTCTCCCTAACTGGGGGCGGATAGCCTATTGTATGCTAGTAGCCAGTACGCATGGCGCAAATGCCTGAACGACTGCTCGACCAGTAAGCGTGTGGGTGTCAGCGCAACGGTAGAGGCGTCAGTTCCCAAAGCACACTATGACGCTGGATTACCGGCTGAGTTAGCGCCTGGAACACTAATTCAAAGCTCAATTTCCCGTTTCCAGGCCCAGGAACACCATCTGTAATCGACCGCGAACCACTACCTGCGACTTGATTCACCGTTACGGCCACCGGCGTGGGATCTGGTAAAATGCTTGCCTGCAAACGATCAGTCCCCATAGGCAAAGCATCAATCCAGTTTGATTCCTGCCAACGTCGCTCTAACGCTCCCTGTAAAGGTGGACCTAACGGCACGACGACCGGCTCGTTCGTGGGCAAACTCAGCAATTGCTGCCACATCCGCGTCAACGCTTCATTGCTGAACGCCGCCTTAGCAGCGCCATCGAGCGGCGGCGGATCGCCTGGAAACGCACCTGGAACCATTTTATTAATGCGCGTTACCACCGCATCGCCGCCGGTTACGGACGACACATTTCCGGTGTTTGGATTAAGCGTCACGATTAATTCCGCGCCAGCAAAAGCAATTAAATGACCAAGCAGCGGATCTTCGTGACCGTCCTGTTCAATTGGTAAGCCACTATCGACCTGACGTCGTGACCCAGGGCCATCATGCGTTGCCTGTACTCGTACGATCGTAATGGCCAATTGAGCCTGATTTTCGCTAACCACGGTTGGAGTTAAAGCGAATTTCCAAGTTAATGTCGTAATATAATTCAATTCATCGCCAGCGCTCATGAAACTGGTCGTTTGTTTTAGGACATAGGTGTATAAATGATGCTTATTTACCGTAAAAAGGTAACCCGTGCTGGTTACTGAGGTCGCGGGTGGCAGATTAATAATCGCGGGCGTGGACGCGGGAACATCCCCACACATCGCCGCTGAAATAAAACCTGACATCCAAGCAGCCGCGATCAGCGCACATTTGTTGATATAGAAACAATGCATTAGTGATCTCGCTGAATAACAAATTGTCCGAGAGCCGCTAATTCATTTGCCGCATCACCGAACGGCGCCAGCGCGTCATGCGCCTGCGTTGCGAGTCTTGCCGCCTCGCGCCGCGCGGCTTCTAAACCATAGACCGCAACGTACGTCAACTTGCCTTGCGCCGCATCTTTGCCGGGAGTTTTTCCAAGTGCGGTTGCGCTCGCGGTGGCGTCCAACACATCATCGGCGACCTGAAAGGCGAGACCGATAGATTCGCCGTACGAGGCCAACGCTGAGCGGATTGCTGGAGGAGCATTCACCGCCAGCGCACCTAATTCACAACTCGCGCGAATGAGCGCTGCGGTTTTGCCACGATGAATTCGCTCCAATCGCGCACACGTCACAGCGGATTGATCAATCGGTTGGCCCTCGGCATCCAAATCGTCTTGCTGACCGCCAACGACGCCGCGACTACCTGCCGCACGCGCTAGGACCTGTACCGCTTGTGCACTGACGGCGGCCGCAGCTTCAAAAGCCAGGGTCTGCAAAGCATCGCCCGCCAAAATGGCGGTCGCTTCGTCATAAGCTTTGTGACAGGTTGGTCGTCCACGGCGTAAATCATCGTCATCCATAGCTGGCAAATCGTCATGAATTAGCGTGTAGGTATGCAACACTTCCACGGCAACTATCGCCGCATCGATCGCCGCATCGATCGTAGGTTGAGCCTTTTCATTCTTCGCACCGTGCGCCGCTGCGGCGCGCGCTGCCGCCAAGACCAAAGCCGGACGCAAGCGCTTACCACCTGCAAATACGCTATACCGCATCGCTTGATGTAAGCGCGTTGGGGCTTCATCTTCACTCGGCAACCACCGTTGCAGAGCTGCGTCTGCCCGTTGTACCGTGTGTAAAAGCAGAGCCGCAGCGATATTCAATTGGCCAGAAGAGGCAGTCATGGTGCAGCACGTTCCAGCGCTCGATCAGCGCAGCAAGCCCCGGCCACGGCAAAGAACTGCCAACCCCCACACACCACCGCGTCATGCGCCATCCCGTCATTGCAGCGGTGGGTAAAAAAGTACACTGCGACTCTCCCGCAACATGGCGGGGAAAACGGCGGTAAAAACCGCATGAAACCTTGGAGTTTGTTCAATGTCTGCCGATCCGTCCTCTGCTTCCAGCCAACCCTCCAACGGCGACTCCAATAGCAGTTCTAGCGGCGACTACGGTGTCGACAAAATTCAAGTGCTCGAAGGCATGGAAGCCGTGCGCAAGCGCCCTGGCATGTATATCGGCGACCCAGGTGCTGGCGGTTTATACCAATGCGTCTGGGAAACCGTCGATAATTCGATCGACGAAGCGCTAGCCGGTCATTGCACTGAAGTCATTATTATTATTCATCCCGATAATTCCATGTCCGTATCTGATAACGGTCGCGGCATTCCGGTTGCCCCACATCCATCGACGGGACGCAGTACCTTAGAAGTGGTGCTGACCATTCTGCATGCTGGCGGAAAATTTGATAATCAGGGCGCTGGTGCCTATAAAAAATCTGGTGGTTTGCACGGCGTCGGCGTGAGTTGCGTCAACGCGGTTAGCGCGTGGTTGGTGGCCGATGTTAAACGCGACGGTTTCCATCATCGCATGCGTTTTGAACGTGGCACCGCCAAAACCGCACTCGAAATTATCGGGCCAACAAAAGAACGTGGCACCTCCATTCATTTTAAACCCGACTACGAAGTCTTTGGCGACAACACAGTTTTCGATTTCAAGACCATCGCCGCACGTTTACGCGAATTAGCCTTCCTCAATAATGGCGTTCGCATTAATTTCCAAGATTTACGTGAAGAAGGCAAAGCTGAAGTATTCTATTCCACCGAGGGTCTCGCCGCTTTCGTGCGCTATTTGAATCAAGGTAAAGATCATTTACATCCCGTCATTCACATCGTGCGCACCAGCGAAGATGGTGTCGATGTCGAATTAGCCATGCAATACAATGATAGCTATGACGAACATGTTCTGTGTTTTGCCAACAACATTCGCAATCGTGATGGCGGTACGCATTTAGAAGGATTCAAAACCGTACTGACCCGTGAATTCAATGCCTACGCTAAAGCCAATAATTTAATCAAAGGCGACGACAAACCACCCTCTGGTGAAGATTTGCGCGAAGGACTCTGTGCGATTATTTCGGTCAAACTTGGCGACCCAAAATTCTCGGCACAAACCAAAGACAAGCTCATCAATATTGAAATCGCCGGTATTGTGCAAAACCAACTCGGCGGCGCGATCAAAGACTACTGCGAAGAAAATCCTAAAATCGCGAAAAACCTTATCGGCAAAGCCATTGCCGCGATGGAAGCACGCGAAGCCGCACGCAAAGCACGCGATCTCGCACGCAAAAGCCGTAAGAGCTTGCTCAATAACGGCGGTATGCCGGATAAACTCCGCGACTGCCAAAGCCGTAATGTTGCTGAAACCGAAATATTTTTAGTCGAAGGTGATTCGGCCGGTGGTTCAGCTAAACGCGGCAGCGATGCACGCATCCAAGCTATTTTACCCCTCAAGGGTAAAATTATTAATGTTGAAAAAGCACGCATCGACAAAGTCATGGGGCATTCTGAAATCAGCGCCATGATTCAAGCCATTGGCGCTGGCATTGGCGAGGATTTTAATATTGAAGGCCTACGTTACGGCAAAATCGTTATCATGACTGACGCCGACGTCGACGGCAGTCACATCCGTACGTTGTTGCTGACCTTCTTTTATCGCCACATGTTGAAATTGGTTGAAAATGGAAATATTTATGTGGCGCAACCACCACTCTACAAAGTAACGCGTGGCCGAAGTAGCGAATACATTTATAATGAAAAATTATTGGCGGCGGAAATTATTCGACTTGGCAGTGATGGCACTTCATTAACTGACCGCAGCAGTGGCCGCGAACGCGTTATTTCTGGTGCTGCCTTGGCTTCGCTGGTCGAAATCCTACAGGAATTCGACGAACATGACCGCGTGCTGTCACTCAAAGGTCTCACCATTCACGAATACTTCGATCTGCGAAATGGCGCAGGACAATTACCACTCTACCGCGCACGTCTTGGTGAAGCGGTGCTATATTTGTATAGCGAAGCGGAATTAGATGAATTACTAAGTCGCAATAAAGCACCACGTGCCGAAGGCGAACCCGCACCCATCGTTCCTGAATTAATTGAATTCACCGAACGCGAACACATGGAACGCAGTCTCGATCGTCTGCGTATTTTAGGCTATAATCCAGAGTTTCTGCTCGACAGCCCAGGGCGCATTAGTCCGTTCGTACTGAAAGACGCTAAGGAAGAAGTTATTCTCACGCATTTAGTCGGCATGGTCAGCGTTATTAAACGCTTCGGCGCACGCGGACTCGATATTCAACGCTATAAAGGATTAGGCGAAATGAATCCGGATCAGTTGTGGGAAACCACCATGGATCCCAAAAAGCGTTCCTTGTTCAAAGTGAGACTCAGTGATGCAATTGAAGCTGAACGGATGTTCGCCACGCTGATGGGGAATGACGTTGGAATTCGCCGCGACTTCATTGAGCGTTACGCACTCTCCGTCGCCAAACGCATCGACGTTTAATAAAACGGGCAAAGTGCCCTGTCATCAGGGTAGAGCACCCCATCTGCGGCGTTGCCTCCTCCTCACGTGGCAGACCACGCATCGTCGTCGGGCGCCTTGCATCTGGGGCACTCTGCCCGTTTTATTGGTTAACTTAAATAAAGGCGGAAATAATTTTACCTGTTTTATCGGACGCTGATGCTGTGGGAGCTGCCATGCGCTTTATTCTGCTGATTGCTGTGGTGTTAATGCTTAGTGGTTGTTTTGGCCCACCACGTTCTGTGGTTGAGCCAGAAGGCGTACGTATTGTGCGCGATATTACTTACGCCAGCGTTGGCGAACGGAAACTTCAACTCGATTTATATCTTCCCGATAATTACAGCGCTCCGTTGCCAATCGTTATTTGGATTCATGGCGGCGGATGGGTTGGCGGCGATCGATCACCTTGCCCAATCGCACGTTTAGCAACGCGCGGTTATGCCGTCGCCAGCGTTAGTTACCGCCTGAGCCAAGGGGCTGCTGACGAAACTTTTCCCGCCGCATTACATGATGGTAAGGCGGCGGTTCGTTGGTTGCGTGTAAATGCCTGGCGCTTTGGTTGTGATGAAAAACGCATTGGCGTGTGGGGAGCATCTGCCGGCGGCCACATCGCGGCATTACTTGGCACCGTTCAAAATGATCCTGCATTAGAGGGAACCGTTGGCATCACCGATGTGTCAAGTCGCGTCCAAGCCGTCTGCGCTCTATTTCCTGCGACTGACTTAGTGCATCTCGAAGAAGCACATGATGATTATTGGAAAATTAATTTAGTCGCGAGCGCGCTCCTACATGGAAAACCCAGCGAAAAACCAGAGCTCGCCAAAGCGGCAAGTCCCATTGAACACGTCAGTAAAGACGCTGCCCCATTTTGTTTTATTCACGGCAAAGCCGATCATATAATTCCCTACATGCAAAGTGAACGCATGCACCAAGCCCTGCTCGCCGTTGGAGCCGATTCGACCTTGGTATTGATCGAAGGCATGCCACATGGCAATGCCACGCTCTCTCGTCCAGAATTACGTGACGCTGCGCATCAGTTTTTCGACCAGCACCTGAAACCCATGAATCCCGCAAAGACTGGGCCGTAATTACTGAGCCTAAGCAAATGCCTTTATTCGCTAGCCGTCACCCAACCGCCTCCCAGGCAAAGATCTTCTTTTTCATCATAGGCTACACATGCCTGTCCAGCATTGGTGCGCGGCTGTGGTTCGGCGAAACGCACGACCGCATTGGGTAAACCGGTAGGACCAACCCCTAACCGTGGGGTAATCATCGCGGGCACGAGACGGGCACGATGACGAGTTCGAACAAAACACGATAAACCATTTGCAGGTAGTTCACCCATGTGCCACGTGCAGTCGGTTAGTAATAATTCTTCTACTAATAATGCTTCACGTGAACCCAGTACCACGGTGTTTGTGTCATGATCCAGACGAATAACGAATAATGGTTCATGCCATGCTACGCCCAGGCCTTTGCGCTGGCCTATGGTATAGGCGGCCAATCCCTGATGCGTACCAAGCTTGGTGCCATTTTCATGAACAATGGCACCTTCATAAAAAGCTTCAGGAATACGTTCGCGTAAAAAACCACTGACGCCTTCAGAGCCAATAAAACAAATATCCTGCGATTCGTGTTTATCGGCCGTTATTAATTTGCGACTACGCGATGCATTTCGTACTTCTTCTTTTGTCATGTGACCAACGGGAAAATGGGCTGCTGCCAATTGTTCCTGCGTCAAACTAAAGAGAAAATAGGTTTGGTCTTTATTGCGATCAATCGCGGTACGCAGCACGTAGCGATCAAATACCTGAGTTACGCGAGCGTAATGTCCGGTGGCAACTTGGCTGGCGCCTAAGCGTTGAGCGTAGTCCCACAGTGAACCAAATTTAATTTTTTCATTACAGCGCACGCATGGATTTGGCGTTTGGCCAGCGGCATAGGAAGCCACAAATGCGTTTACGACGCTTTCGCGAAAACCATCAACCATATCGACGACATAATGTTTAATGCCGGTACCCTGGGCGACGGCGCGGGCATCAATGGTTTCGGTCGGCGAACAGCACGAGTCTTCACGAGTGAAGCCACCATCTTGTTCAGCGCATGGCCATAATTGCATGGTCACGCCAACCACTTCATGGCCCTGCTCAGCCAACAGCGCAGCGCTGAGACTCGAATCGACGCCACCACTCATGCCAACGACGATACGTACCATGGGGCGAAGACGGTAAGGCTATTTACGAATAAGCCACAAAAGTCCGCGGCAAAACTCCGCGACAGCTTAGATTCACCAAATTATTGATTTATAATTCGGGCGGAGGAACGACCGCCGGAGCTGGTTCAGCAGCTGGAGCTTCAACCGCCGGAGCTGGCTCAGCAGCTGGAGCTTCAACCGCCGGAGCTGGCTCAGCAGCTGGAGCTTCAACCGCTGGAGCAGCTGGAGCTGGCTCAGCGGCTGGAGCTTCGACCGCTGGAGCAGCTGGCACTTCAACTTTGGGCGCTTCAATTTTTGGTTCTGCTTTCGGCTCAACCTTTGGCGCTTCAACCTTCGGCGTTTCAACTTTTGGTTCCGCTGCGACTTTCGCGCGGGCTTGTTGCACTGAGGCAGCGGTTTCTGCGGTCACATAACCACTCAGTAGCTGCATTTCAGCAGCACGAGCTAAATCCGAGAAACTATTATCAATCTGCCATTGTTCGAGATATGTGCGATAGGTAATGCGTGCGTCTAATTCAACTAAGCGACTGAGTAAACCACTTAACCGCGCATCGCCGATCACTGACGTCGGAGCGATATCTGCTGGTTTTTTATCAGTATCTATTGCCTTTTTATCCGTATCTGCTGCTTTTTTATTTTTCTTCGGGTCGACTGGTTTTGCGACCACTGATTTACCTGACATCACATGGCTTTCAACTTCTGCCAGCACTTGATGAATTTCGAGGTACAGGGTGTTTGCACGGCTATCCGTGTAATGCGGCACTTGGTTCACCACGCCGTAGGTCGGAATGGTTTGATTAATCAAAGACACGGGCGTTACGCGCGATTGTTTATCGGCTGCGCACAACACCAGGGTAGGAACTAATAAAACCGTAACAGCACAGGTACGCAGGATGGACATGAGAACACTCCTAGTTGCCTGCCAATGGACAGGGCTGGGCATTTGAGGCTAGTTCAAGGGGTTAGGCAAGGTGAGGCAGCATTAACCAGAACCAGTGTTGCAAACACGAACAAACTCCTCGATTCCTTATTCTAGGGAGCCACCCCCTAGCGCCAGGCGTTACTCTCGCCAACGTCGGGCCATGCAATGCGACGTGGAAAATTGGACAAAGCATGTGGAATGATCTGTGGTTAATGACCGGAGCATTGGTCCCGGTTTTTGCCTTG
>CANETI010000006.1 GCA_947440715.1 Planctomycetota bacterium
CCCCCAGCAACAACGCAGGTAAAACCCCAAGCGAAACGCAGCGAACTACGCAGTCGTGGTCGCGAGGTTGCCGTGCAGATGCTCTATAGTTTTGAACAAAATAAATACGTCGACGATGGTCAGTTATTAACTCCGGAAGCCACCGAAGGTCTCGACGACGACACGATAGTTTTTGCAAAATCTTTGCTGGCAGGTTTTATTAAAGAACGCCCCGCCATCGATGCGGCGGTCGATAAACGTTTGGATAATTGGACGATTCATCGTTTAGCAGTGGCAGATCGCGCCCTGCTGCGGTTGGGCAGTTATGAGATCATGTATTGTGCTGAAACGCCGCCAAAAGTCGTCATTAATGAATACATCGAATTAGCAAAGTTATATGGCAGCGACATAAAAACGTCAAAATTAGTCAATGCGGTTCTGGATAAACTGGCGAAAGAGCAACGCGCGGATTCAGGCAAGAAAGCCTGACGTGAAGTCTGATATGATGCCATGGTCGTTAGCATGGTTCACGGCTGAGAAGCGGGCCAAGGTCGTGCGCGGGGATTTTCTCAATATATTTAGGTGGTTGTTGTGAGTGCTGACGACCATCGTTGGATGCGTCGAGCGGTGCGCTTGGCGACGCTCAGTTTAGGTCGGACATGGCCAAATCCTGGGGTTGGTTGTGTGCTGGTGCGTGGTGGTCAATTGCTCGGTGAAGGTCGCCATGCCGTTTACGGACAGTCACATGCAGAAGTAAATGCCTTGAATCAATGTCGCGCCCTGGGTTATGATCCACGTGGCGCAACGGCGTATGTGACGTTGGCACCGTGTACGCGTCAGGGACGTCAGCCACCGTGTACCCAGGCCTTAATTTCAGCCGGACTATCGCGTGTCGTTGCTGCGATGAGTGATCCGAATCAAGACGATCCGGCCATTCATTTAGCCGAAGCGGGAATTGCTTACGAAGAGGGGTGCGGTCGCGTTGCCGCCATGCAATTACATGGTGGTTTTTTAAGCCGTGTCGGTCACGGACGTCCGCGATTTACCGGTAAATGGGCGATGACTCTGGATGGACAATTGGCCACGCATACCGGTGACAGCGGTTGGATTTCCAGCGATGAAGCGTTGGCATTAAGCCGTCGTCGTCGTCGTGCTTTTGATGCGATTATGATTGGTGCGGGTACGGCGATTGCCGATGATCCGCGTTTATTGTCGGCCACGGTTGGTGAACGTACGCCGGTGCGCGTGGTAATTTCTGCCACTGCCACGTTGTCGTCGCGTTCCGTTTTAGTTGCCACTCGGCCAGCGGCTACGGTTTTGGTGATCCATGATGCTCAGGCGAGTGCGCAGAATTGTGCGCAACTACGTGCAGCGGGGGTGGAATTAATTTCGGTAGCAAATGCGCATGATCCGCACGACGTAGCGACTGCATTGGGTAGTTACGGTTTAAACGAGGTATTGGTCGAAGGAGGTGCGCAAATACATGGCGCATTTTTGCGTGCCGGATTGTACGATCGCTTGGAAGTGTACCTGGGAGCGCAAACCGTTGGTGGTGGAATGAGCGTCGCGGCTGGTTGTGGCGTTGCGATGATGTCGGCAGCGGCGACCTGGGAACATGAAGTCGCGCCAGTCGTCCTAGGAACAACCGTGTTTTTGCGTCTGCGTCGGCCTCCTGTGTTGGGCGTGGGCGAAGAACCCGTCGTGGTCGAAGACTGAAGCGGTAAACTGAAGCGGTAAAAGCAGGCACCCAAACTTTTTAACGGGTCGGTGCCATGGTGGGCCTTTCGGACGCCAGAATATTCCTTACACCCTGACCACATGCTGCTTGATTGGTTGAAACTAACGCGCGCCACGGGGCTGGTGACTATCTTTAGCAATATCACCGCTGCAGTCGTCATGGCTGTTTACGCGAGTGAGGGCTTGGATCCTAAATGGTTAATTAAGCGTTTATATCAAGGTGGTTTTTCGCAAATCGCGTGGTTGGTGTTGGCGAGTTGTCTGCTCTATCTCGCAGGCATGTTGTGGAATGATCTCGCCGATGTTGGCCGTGATCGCACATTGCATCCGCGTCGTCCGCTGCCCTCAGGGCGTATTGGTTTAGGCGCGGCCTTTTTTGTTGGCGTGCTGTTGGCCATCGGCGCCTTGATGAGTGCGGCTTTAGTCGATGTCCATGCCTTTTATGCGGCAGGGGTCGTACTGAGTTTGATCATGCTCTATAATTTAGCGACCAAAGATATTCCGTATGTGGGCAGTGTGACCATGGCGTTAGTGCGTTATTCGCACGCTATTTTTGCTTTGTTAATATTGGGTAATGATTATTTAAAATTGGCGATCATTGGTTTTGGCACGGGTAGCAACGGTATGTTGTTGGTTTATCCGACCGTGCTGGGTTGTTATATTTTTGGCGTAACTTTGATTAGTGAATTAGAAAGTCGCGCTGGTCGTCGCGTGGAATTACTAATTGGTGGTCTATTTGTGTTTGGTAGTATTGGTGCGGCTGGGTGGTTATTGACGCGGGCGCATTGGATTCGCGCGTTAGGCCCTGGGGATGATAAATTATATGTGGTTGGAATTGGATTGTCGGCGGTATTAGGCGCCATGCTGTTTGGTTGGTTGCTTTACCGTGTGGGTAAACCGTGGTTGGCAGCTTTGCGTTCTGGACGCAGCGAACAGGTTGGCCCAGTCGTTGGCGCTGCCTTAGGCGGTATTTTGTTTTTTGATGCTTTGATCGCGACTTCTGCTCATCCGATTGGTGGGCTAGCCATTCTGTGTTTAGTGCCGGTGTTTATGATCGGAAAACGTTTTGTGCGCATGGATTGAAAATCGTACCAGGTACGCTGAATTGAGCGTTTTGCTCCTGTCTTCTTGACCCGATGTTCCGCTGTAGACCCTGCATCCCCAATGCGTTCACCTCCAGCCATCATGATTGTGGAAGACGATGCAACGACGTCGATGTTGGTTGATATCCAATTGAAGGCTTTGGGTTATCAAGTTTGTGGCGTGGTACGAAGTGGTGAAGCGGCGTTGCTGGCAGTGGTCGATCAGCAGCCAGATTTGATCCTGATGGACGTTATTTTGGAAGGCGCAATGGATGGCGTCGAAACCGCGTTGGCAATGATGCGGCGTGGTCATGGAGTGCCGGTCGTATTTTTGACGGCGCGTAATGATCATGCGACCATGGAGCGCATTCGTGGTTCGATGCCGTTCGGTTGTTTAATTAAACCATTACGCCAAGAAGAATTGGGCACCGCGATTGCGATAGCATTGCGTGGTCATCGTTTGGAAGCACAAGCGCGTCGTTCACAAGACGATTTAGCGATGATTTTAGATGTGGTCGATCAGGCAATTCTGACCATCAATGTTAATGGCCAAGTGATGTTCATGAATGAAGTGGCCGAGAAATTGAGCGGCTGTTTGCGCCATTTAGGCGAGGACATGCATATAGATCAAGTCTTGCCACTGAGCAAGCCGGCCATGCCGTGGCTGTCGTGGTTGGCACACGAAGATCGTACCAGTGAACGTGTGGTGCGAGTTCGTGTGCGTGGTGGCGCAGAGCGATTAGTTCACCTCACCGTAGCGCAAACACGAACGGAAATATCGGGTCACAGCAAAACCGTGTTGATGCTCAATGATGTGACCGATCGCAATGATCACGAGCACGAACAACATCGCCTTCAAGCCGATGTTCGGCGTATGAATCGGGCGCTCCATGTCTTAAGTGAATCATCGCGCGCTTTACAACGTGCGACGAGTGAGCCTGAATTATTTCAAGAAGTCTGCCGTTTGACGGTGGCTTTAGGTTATCGTTTGGCGTGGGTTGGTTTGGCCCAGCACGACACGGCTCAATCTGTTGAGCCCGTGGCGCAGGCGGGGTATGGGGACCGTTATTTAGAAGAAATCAGACCAACGTGGGGTGCTCAAGGCGCTGATGAAGGTCCGACGGGCGCGGCGATTCGCAGCGGTGAAATTGCCATCGCTCGCGATATTTTAGCCGATGACCGCTATAGCGATTGGCGGATGGAGGCAGCAAAGCGCGGTTATGCCTCAGGTATTGCCTTGCCGATTAAATCTGGTGATCGCGTCATTGGTGCACTTACGATTTATGCCACTGAAGGCGATGCTTTTGGCGCAGATGAAGTCGAATTATTGGGCGAGTTGGCAGAAAACGTGTCGTATGGGGTGTTGGCTTTGCAAGCGCGTAGCGAACGCCAACGGGTTGAGCAAGATTTATTAAAAGCAGAGGCTCGATATCGCGCATTGGTGGAGCAAATACCGATTGTGACTTATGTCGCAGCGGCAGATGAAATGGCCAGTCGTTTATATTTAAGTCCACAAATTACCACGGTTACAGGCTTCCATCCTGAACGCTGGATTTCAAACCCCGCATTTTTTGTTAACCGATTGCATCCGAATGACCGTATGCGGATTATGGAAGAAATTACCCGTTGTCGTGAGCAAGGAATTCCGCTCGCCTGTGAATATCGCGTTTTGGCGCAAGATGGCGGAAGCGTGTGGGTGCGCGATGAAGCCAAGCTGGTACGTGATGAACATGGTCGCGGACAATTTATTCATGGGGTAATGATCGATATTACCCAGCGGCGCATAGCGGAAGAATCATTGCATCAAGCGTTGGCCACTTTGCGCGCGATGATTGATGCTTCGCCTTTGGCAATTTATACTTTGGATATCGACGGCTGTATTAGCGATGTGTGGAACCATGCCGCAACCGAATTGTTTGGTTGGCGTCGTGAAGACGTCATTGGTAAACGACCGCCTTTTGTTACCCAGGAAAAATTTGCTGAATCACGAGCCTTTTTGGCGCGCATTCTGAGTGGAGAAGTGTTTACCGATGTCGAAATTCAGCGAGCGAATTCCAGTGGGGTGATCATCGATTTAAATTTAGCTGGCGCACCATTGAGCGACCCTGATGGTCGTGTCATTGGAGCAATTGTGATGTTGGCAGATATTTCGAGTCGTAAGCGTGCCGAAAATGCGCTGATGACCTCGCAGCGCGATGCGACCTTGGGCCGCATGGCGGCAGTAGTTGCACACGAAGTAAATAATCCGTTAGCCGCCATTAAAGCGTGGTTGGGATTAGTGCGTGCTGATTTAGCTTCGATGCCGGATGCGTGTAGTCATTTAGATATGATTGCTGAACAGGTTGATCGTATTGCGCGCACGGTGCGAAATCTTTTAGGATTTGCTCGGCAACGAGAAGCCAAAGAAGGTCGTGTGCCAGCGACGGTATTGATTCGCACCGTTGCGACATTATTTACTGGCCGCATGCGCGCACGTGGCATTACATTTGAGTGTCATATTCCTAATGATTTGCCGATTATTCACGGGGACAACGACCAGCTACAAGAAGTTTTGATTAATTTACTGGAAAATGCCTCACAGGCACTCAGTTCAGGTCATCGTGTTGAATTACGTGCGAAAGCGCAAAGTCAGCAATTAGATATCGTCGTTGAAGATAACGGCCCAGGCCTTGGTCCCGACCCAGAACGGTTGTTTACGCCCTTTGTCACCACCAAAGTAAATGGCACCGGATTGGGTTTGTCAGTGGCACGTCGCATCTGTGTTGCGCACGGAGGACGTTTGTCTGCCGAAAATGTCGATAGCGGGGGCGCTCGTTTTAGCGTAATGTTACCCACACTGACTTTGTTGACGGAGAAAAAATGAAAGTCGTATTGGTTGATGATGATGATGGACTTCGCGGTGCTTTAACCGAGTTACTCAAGCGTGCCGGTCATCAAGTCGTCAGCTGCCCAGATGGTGCCAGTGGCTTGAAAGCGGTAGAGGAAGCTGACTTAATGGTAACGGATCTGCGCATGCCCGGCTTTGATGGCTTGTCGTTATTGCGCGAGGCGCGTTTACGTCGTCCGACTTTGCAAGTCATTGTGATGACGGGTTATGGTTCTATTAGCTCTGCCGTTGAAGCGATGCGCCTGGGTGCGCGTGCTTATTTGACTAAGCCGTTCGAAACCGATGAGTTATTGCTTCATCTGCGCGAAGTGGAAACCGTGCAACGATTAAAAGAAGCGGCCAGTTCTGGTCGTGGTAAATTGGTTGGTACCGGTACTGCCATGCGTCGTGTTTACACAGAAATTGACGTCGCCGCATCGTCAGATGCGCCCGTGTTAATCATGGGCGAAACCGGAACGGGTAAGGAATTAGCTGCCCAAGCCATTCATCAAGGTTCACGACGTAGCCAAGGTCCGTTTATTGCCGTGAATTGTGGCGCCATTTCTCGTGAGCTCATTGAAAGTGAATTGTTTGGCCATGAAGCAGGCTCGTTTACTGGAGCGCAGGGGCGTAAACGTGGGCGCTTTTCGTTAGCGCGTGGCGGCACTTTATTTCTCGATGAAATAAATTCGCTGCCGTTAGACCTTCAGCCTAAATTATTGCGCGCGATTGAGTCACGCGAAATTTGGCCAGTTGGTGCTGAGGCTCCAGAAAAAACAGATTTGCGTTTATTGGCCGCGACGAATGTGCGTTTAGATAATTTGGTGCGTGAAGAACGATTCCGCGAAGATTTATATTATCGCCTGCATGTGTTGCATGTGAATATGCCGACTCTGCGTGAGCATCCGGAAGATATTCCGCAAATTGTGCATGCGCTTCTGCAGCGATTAACCAACGGAGAGGCGCGGCATAGCATTACCGCGAATGCCTTATCCAGTTTATTATCGCGATCATGGGCGGGTAATGTGCGCGAGTTAGCTAATGCTTTGGAACGTGCCTTGGCACGAAGCGCCGTGTCGCTGCCGGGACAGTCCGCTTTTGCGCCACTGACCATTTCGTTGGAACACTTAGATCCAGCGAATAGCACGTCATCGGCTCTCGCCTTCAAACAAGGGCGCGAACGTGCGGCAGAGGAATGGGCCCGCACAGCGATCCGCAATGCCTTGGTGCGATCACGCGGTAATACCTCTGAAGCCGCTCGCATTTTGAAGATGAGTCGCACGGCGTTGTTGCGTTTGATCAGCAAGTATGGGTTGCGCTAACTGCTACAGTTTGATGCCTACCTGTCGTAAATAGGCGACAGGCCAAAATAACATAAATCACCGTGTAATAATCAAAAAGCTGTAAACGGCTGTCGCTTAGTTACGACAGTTGCCGTCATAAGCCGTGTGTTGAACATATATTTAATACGGCACGGCATGTGCTCACTCTCTATTTGTGAAACCACTCCAACTCCCCTTGTCTCCCAACCCTGAACACCCGCAACGTATCTTGAAGCGCCCGCGAATTGCGCCGGGTGTGCATGTCCGTCGCGCTTCAGCAAAACGTCGTCGGCAATTGAATGATGAACAAGCAACCGAAGCCATGGATCGTCGTGCGCAAACGCTCGACACCGTTTCGGATGTGGTCACTCAATTGACCGGTTTGTCGATCACGGGCTCGCATGCAGAACATAATGGCGTGTACGAACTCGTGGTGGATATCGATTTTGCCGGTCCACGTAGCGGACGTTTCAGCTTAGCACTCAGCCGTGGATTGACGCGGCAAGTGGGGGCTGCCATGGCTGCCATGGTTAATCTTGATGGCCGCCCACTCAATGCGTTAGATGCGGCAAAAGAATTGGCGAGCGCCGTGGCTCATAAGTTATTGGCGAATATTTTTGGTGATGATGTCCGATGCCATTTGCGGCAAGCGGAGGCCTCGCCATCGCGCCCGTTGGCCGATAATGATGTGGTTAGCATTGGGGTTAATGATGGTATTTTGGCCGTACGTTTGCATTTGGATGCGTCTAAGCTGTAATTATTCGTGATAAGTTGGTAAGTGCGGCGTCTACGTTGCGCCCGTCAATTGATGCCCATGCTCTGCAGCAATGGACGATTCATCCGAATCCATGCTTGGCCAAAGTCGCTCAATAGGAAAAGTATTGGCGTCTACCTATCCCGATGCGCGTTGTGAATTATTAGCTCGTGATCCGTGGGAATTATTGGTTGCTACCATTTTGTCGGCGCGCACGACCGACACCCAAGTGAATAAAGTGATGGCGGTTTTAACGGAACATTATTTAGGTCCAGCAACCATTGCCGATTTAGATTATCGCGCCTTTGCGCGCGTTATTCGCCACGTGCCACTTTATCGGCAAAAAGCGCGCGCCATTGTTGAAGCTGCGCGCAATATCATGCGCTTACATCACGGTAAAGTTCCTGAAGATCAACGTGTGTTGAGTACGTTACCCGGCGTCGGACGTAAAACGGCAGCCGTGGTGGTTGGCAATGCCTTCGACGTTCCAGCAATTGCCGCTGATGTGCATGTTCAACGTATTGTTTTTCGCATCGGATGGACCAAACGCGAACATCCCATCGAAGCGGAAGCGGCCATGGTGGAGCGCTTTCCACCGCAACAATGGGTCCAACTTTGTCATCAAATGATTCGCTTAGGACGAGATTGTTGTCGTCGACAAAAACCGCGTTGTGAGCGTTGTCCGATTGCGCGTTTTTGTGCGCGACAGGGATTGGATTGAGATTGGAGGTCCGGAAGTCCCGACGCATCAACCGATAATCGCCCAAAATAAGAGGGGTTTCCGCTGCTGGCGAGGCCGGTATGGTGGGCGCATGAGCGGTTTTATCGGCGAAGATCAAGTGCGGGCCGTAAAAGCCCGAGTCGATTTAGTTCAGCTCATGGGCGAATACACGCCACTGCGAAAAGCGGGTTCTAATTTTACTGGCTGTTGCGTTTTTCATCAAGAACGCTCGCCCAGCATGCATGTTTACACGGATCAGCAGACTTATCATTGCTTTGGCTGTGGTGCGCATGGCGATGTGATTTCTTTAGTGCGCGAAAAAGAGCATTTGGAATTTTCCGATGCGGTCGAGTTTTTAGCACGACGTGTTGGATTATCCTTGGTCTACGAAAAAACTGGACGCAATCAGCTCGCTCGTGGTCAGCGTGATGATTTGATGCAGGTGGTAGAATTCGCGACTGGTTTTTATGAGCGTCAATTATGGGACACGCCAGAAGGCGCCGAGGCGCGTGCGTATTTGGACAGTCGCCATTTAACCCAAACTGCTTGCCGTCGTTTCCGTCTGGGATGGTCGCCTGGTCGTGGCCGTTTGGTGGAAGAAGCTCGGCGTCAGGGGTTTAGCACGCAGACGTTGTTGTCGCTTGACCTCGCGGTTGATCGTGAAGGCCGCATTAATGATCGTTTTTATGAACGAGTGATGTTTCCGATTAGTGATCGATTTGGCCAACCCATCGCATTTAGTGGACGTTTATTACCAGCGGCCGAACGCAAAGCCAAAGAGGAAGGCCGTGGAGTTGGTAAATACGTTAATAATACTGATACCCCGCTTTATCATAAAGGCTCGATCGTCTATAATTTACATCGCGCACGTTTGATCAGTCGTGATCGTGGTCGTTTAATGGTGATGGAAGGTCCCACCGATGTGATGGCCGCAGATGAAGCGGGATTTGGTGAATGTGTGGCGGTATTAGGAACGGCGTTGACGGTCGAACATGCGAAACAGTTGGGTAATATTGTTGGCAGCACTGGTCGCTTAATTATTTTATTAGACGGTGACCGTGCAGGGCAGGCGAATTCGCTGAAGGCCGTGCGTACGTGTCTGCAGGCCGGTGTGCCGGTGCGCATTGCCATGCTGCCCGATGAATTAGATCCAGCAGAATTATTAGGCGACCCAGCCACGCGGGAAAATGGTCGCCAACAATTAGAACAAGTATTAGGAAGCGCTCGCCCTGATTTAGATCACTTATTACGCTCGCTTGCACCGCGACCTTATGAATTGGATAATCGCGCGCGAATAACGATGACCGATCAATTATTGGAAGCCGTCCGCCCCATGCCGGATCCAGAATTGCGTTCATTGCATCTGCGCGACATTGCTGAATGGATGAGCATGGAGTTGGTGCGTTTAGAAAAACGTTTGGCAGGCGCGGAAAAAACCGCACTACCACCAGATGATCAAGACGCTGGTCCAGTGGCGGAAGAAATACCGCCCCTCACGCCAACGTTGGAATTATTATTGCATGTCTTAGTGCGTTGCCCGGATTTGCGTCCCGATGCGGTAGACGAACACGGCATCGAACCAACTAATTTCCCAGAACCTTGGCGCGCTATTGCTGGACAGGTGTTAATGAATCCAAGCGCTGATTTACATGAGCTCACCAGGATAGAGGCCGTACAGCAGCACCCAGCGTTACATGCCGCCGTGTATCGTTGGACGACAACGGATTTAGCTGCGCGCGTTCCCGCCATAACTGATCCGGCCGAGACCATGCGCGAGGCCGTGCGCGGTGTTCGCGTAGCGCATTTGCAAGATGAATTGAAACGCCTGACTTTTGGCATTAACGAAGCAGAGCGAGCCCGTGATTTTGCGCGTGCTAGTCAACTCAGTTTAGAACAGCGAGATGTGCATCGTCGTCTTAAAGATATGCATGGTCATTCCGGTTTCAGTGATGAGCGAGCAAGGGGTTAATGATAATTGCGCATAGGCATTATTTACTTGTTCCCATTGGAAAAAGTCGCGTTTGCGCAAAGCCATGATCGCTCAGGAATAAAATCTGCACGCATCGTCGTGATTTGTTGATGAGAGGGATCTTGCGGTCCTCGTAAAAAGTTCTGATCATAGAAGCAGTTGAAGCAGGAGGATGCATGGTTCAGAAAGCCGATGGAATGACATATGCCCCAAAGGGCAAAGCGAACCACGTGGTTCGTCCAGGTGAATTTCGTTTTGCCGCCATGCATTTGGATCACGGCCACATTTATGGCGAATGTAACGGATTAATGGAAGCCGGTGGTGAATTGGTTGCCGTATACGATCCCGATCCTGCTCGAGTCGCGCAATTTATTGCGACTTATCCACAAGTTAAAGCGGTCGATGATCCCAGGCGTATCTTGGAAGATCCGAGTATTCGTTTAGTGGCTGCCGCTGCGGTGCCCAGTGAGCGTGGCCCATTGGGCTGTCGCGTGATGGAACACGGTAAAGATTACTTCACGGATAAAACGCCATTTACGACGTTAGAGCAATTGGCAAAAGCCCGCGAAGTCGTGAGTCGCACTAAGCGCCGTTATTTCGTTTATTTTAGTGAACGCTTGCACGTCGAATGCGCTGTAGAAGCCGGTCGATTAATTACCGCAGGCGCTATTGGCCGCCCAGTGCAAGTACTTGGTCTTGGTCCACACCGTATGGGTGATCCGAGCAAACGTCCGAAATGGTTTTTTGAACGGGCTAAATATGGCGGTATTTTGTGCGATATTGGTAGTCATCAAATCGAACGATTTTTATCCTACACCAATAACACGAGTGCGACCATTCAGGCAGCGAAAGTAGCGAATTATCATCATCCTGATTTTCCTGAATTAGAAGACTTCGGCGACATGACGTTAATTGGTGGCAATGGCGCAACGGGTTATCACCGGGTTGACTGGTTGAATCCACGTGGTCTGGGAACGTGGGGTGATGGCCGCACGATTATCCTTGGTACCGAAGGTTACATTGAACTGCGTAAATATATTAACGTGGCAGCAGAACGGACTGGCGACCATTTGTTTTTGGTGAACCACGAAGGTGAACAGCACCATGATCTGACCGGTAAAATTGGTTTTCCATTTTTTGGCCAACTCATTCGAGATAGCTTAGATAGTACAGAAACAGCGATGACCCAGGCTCATATTTTCACGACGGCGGAACTCTGTTTGTTGGCGCAACAGGTGGCGGTTAAACTTTAATTAAAGCGGCAATTCGTGGATGCACGCACGCTTAAAAAGCCATCTGCTCCAGTAACGAGGTGGGAGTCTCTGCAATAATTAAGCGCTTCACATCAGTCGCTTTGACAAATCCTTCGTCAATGGAGTGTTGTAAAAATGATAGAAAGCCATTAAAGTAGCCGGCCGTATTTAATAGTCCGATGGGCTTTTGGTGCATGCCGAGTTGAGCCCAGCATAATATTTCGCATAATTCATCGAGCGTGCCGATGCCACCAGGCATGGCGATAAATCCATCGGATAAATCGGCCATCAAGGCTTTGCGTTCGTGCATCGTCGTAACTCGATGTAGTCGAGTAAGTGCGACATGCGTCAGATCCATGCGATCTATCACTTCGGGAATAACGCCTTCGACCTCACCACCATGTGCCAACACTGCATCTGCGACCGTCGCCATCAAACCGCAATTGGCTGCGCCATAGACTAGGCGGATGTGGCGTTCGGCGAATAACCGTCCAAGTGCCTGTCCGGCTTGGCTGTACACGAGTTTGTTGCCGGAAGACGAGCCGCAAAAGACGCAAAGTGAACGCATATGCGTACCTTGTGGTTTGGCGTGCCAGCGCAATCCGTTGCCCAATGTCTGACAGGTCTTGGTTGGAACGTGGTAAACGATGGTAACCTTCATTTAGTAATCATCTTTTAGTAACCAAGAAGCAGAGAGGGGAATTTGTGCGAGTTTTAGCGCTTGGATTATTTCCCTGTCTGATGGCGTTAAGTGGTTGTTATTATTATGCCAGTAATGTGCCCTATTATTCTGTTTTTGTGACAGCTAATGCCACACCGACCCCGACTTTTACTGGGTTTCAAACCGAGTTGTCGGCTAATTATGCAACGGACAATGTTGCTGTTTATTTGGTTGCGCATGAATGGTCGATGGTCACGGCGGCCGGGCCGTATATTTTAGAAGATAATGGTTTTACCGGGAACATCACCGTAGGAGTGGCTGGACAATATACATTACGCTACCGTACTTGGTATTACACGAATTATGATTATTGCTGTTCTGCAACGGAATATCGCGAATCTTATGTGGTAATTACGGCACTGGTACCACCTCCAGGATGAGTTGCGTTTATTTCCCGATGAACAGGCTGTGAGCATATGCGGCATGTTTTATTAGTTGGGGGGGCGCCGCGCGTGCGTGTGGACGCAGTGCGTTATTTTACGGTTGCTGCTAGCGGTAACACAGCGGTCGCCTTACAGTCTCATTTGTTTATGAATAACTGTCCATCAACGTTGTTACTTGGTCTAGACGCGAATCCCACTGCAGTTGCCCAACGCTATAATGATCGCGCTGAATTAGAGCAGGCTTTGCGCAGTTGGATTGATGAGTATCCAGATGGGGTATTGGTGCTGTCAGCTGCAATAAATGATTATTCCGTGGTCAGTGTCGCGAGCATTCGCGGACAGCAGAACCGGGTCATTGGCCCGGGAGAAAAATTACCCTCTGGCGCTGATGAAGTAACGGTTCATCTAAAACCTGCCAGTAAAGTGATCGATCAATTGCGCAGTTGGGGTCATCGTGGGCCATTAATCGCATTTAAATACGAAGACCGTGAGACCGTTTTGTCGTCAGCATCGTCACTGCGAGAACGTGTTGGTGCCAATGTGGTCGTGGCCAACAGTCTCTGTGGCAATGTGCAGGCTATGATTAGTGCTAGCGGTAGTGATCTGTATGCCGACCGCGCAGCGTTGATGAGCGCGCTGAGCGTGCGTATTCTGGCTTTAGCGACGCATTAATTTCACTGGAATGCTGGATTTAAACTGACGATTTAGGTGGGCGCTCAAGTTAGCCCTCAAGTTTCCACGAGTTTATCCGTTACTGGCCCTGGCAGGAGCTGTCACCGGCCTACGGAGGGGACTCATGGTGGACGCACACGTATCAGCGGCCCAGCGCATTGACGTGTTGGAGAAGCGGCTGGCTTCGCTCCACGACCTGGGTGTTGATACCGTCGGGTTGCGAAGCCAATTAGCATTTGCACGTACGCACCTAGCCGAAGGTCGCGTGGACGAAGTCTTGTCGATGTGTGATGACATTGAAATAACCGCTCGTCGATTGGCTGAAGGATCTGGTGGTGAGCAACGTGTGCGTACGGGACGATTTACTCGCGACCAATTAGCGGAAGCCATTAAGGATATTCTTGGCGGAGGATTATTCGGTAAATTAATGGCTGAGCATCGTGGCGGTCCGGATTTGCGCTTGGAAACACGCTTGCGTGATATGGATGACCATATTCGTTTGCAGATGGCGAGCGAAGCCGATGCGCTGCGTGCTGAACAACAGGTTTTGCGTGAAGAAATCGAACAAATGCGGCGCATGATTGGTAGCTCACCAGCGACCGCAAACGCAATGGTGCCAGTGAATTCTCAGAACGATGAAGCGACGGTTGCGGCAGCGGAAAATTCTAATAATGAACCAGTATGGGCGTCGCGACTGCATAGAATTTTAGTTAAAGCGATTCGTCGCGCTGATGCGCAAGCCACGCAAATCGCCGCCATTGTGCAACAGTTTTCCGCGCACATAGGTAGCTCATCCGCATCAATGGCGCCCGCTGTCGATGCTTTGCGCAGCGGCATGAGCGAAGATTTAAAACAATTAGTTGAACGTATGCCGATCATTGCTGATCACGAACCGAGTTGGGTTTCACCATTAGTGCAGAGCCTGCAGGCGGTGGCCGATCGCTTACAGGTACCGCCGTCACGATATAACGATGCCACTGCACGTACCGCGAGTGCCAACCGCGCTGTTGCCGATGCGCATGACCATCAACCAACGGATGTTATTCACGCGCACGCAAGTTCGGCTGCGGTTGAACCGAGTGGAACGCACTTGGCGGTGTTGCCGCCTATAAATAATGAAGTCGAAAATAGTGCGCCTGTCCTTAATAACTTATCCGCAGCGACATCAGATTGGACCATGCCGCTGATCACGAGTTTGCAGGCTATTGTTGAGCGTTTGCAGGCGCCTTTAGTTCCTGCTGCTGTCGCAGAGCCCGCTTGGACGGGACCATTGGTGGCGAGTCTGCAGGCCGTTGCCGAACGTGTGCAAACGCCATCAACGGTCAGTGAAGTGGCGACTAATGAACCCGTCTGGGTGGCGGCATTAATTGGTAATCTACAAGCGATGGCAGAGCGATTACCGGTGGGTTTATCAGGTCAGTCACTACCGCCGACCGATTTAGCGACCGCGCTTGGGGCGGTGGTGGAACGTGGATTGGAAGGACTCGGGGAGTTGATTCGTCAAGGGCAACAAAGTAGTTCGCAGGCGATACGACCAGCTGACGATACGAGTCCGGCATTATCGCCAATTACCATTCCGAAACAGGAAGATGGTACCACTCGAGTATTTGGCCAATCCTCAACGCGAACGAATAAAATCCCTGTCTCAATAACCCCGGCGTTATCGGATAGCATACGTTCATTAGTCTTGCATGAAATAGAAGCGCGCCTTGGACAAACGAGCATGGTGACGGCGAAAGACCTGAAGCCCGAACAGGTTCGCGCCATGGTTGATGCAGAGTTTGATCGTCGAGCAGGTGGGGCAATTGAGCGTAACGATATTAATGATTTGCGTGCTAACTTCATGCGCCTTTTGCCGAATCTCCTCGAGGACGAATCGGTGCGGCAGCAATTATTTGCGGTACTAGCGCTCGAAGCGATTTCCAAGCCAGGTGCGTTGGCAGAGTTAACTGGCTTGCGCTCTTTCCTCAAACGCGAATTGAATCAAGCCGCCACAGAAATTGCCGATCGTTTACAAACGACCTGATCGGCTGCTAACGGGTGGCCACCAGCGCAGGACAAACCCACTTTTCTCAAGTCTACTTCAATTTTTTCACCAGCTGAGTTGATGACGGTGCGGGCGGTGTAGCCGTAGTGTCTAGGAACGAAATCTGGCGAAGCATGTTTCCACGGATGGAATCAGATGAAAACTATTCCCCCAGCTCGGGTCTCACGTCGGCACTGGCAATCGAAAACCGGCGTGCATCATAGGGGCATGGCGCGCTCTTCAGTTAAGTTACCTGATGATATTACCGAACGCATTCCGGTGGGGATGTGTGTATTCACCTCGGATGACCGCCTTGCCTACGCCAACGCTCTCGTGCGCCGTCTGTTTGACTGTCCGATGCCACGTGGCGAATCGCGTAAAGCCTTAGTGGTGCGCTTAGGGGACAGCTGTGCGAGTCTAACGGCACTTAAGCCAGGGCAAAAAATGGTGGTGCCGGTTGGTGGCCGTCTGTTGGAAGTGGAAGCGCAAGAAGGTGCGGATGCGGGATTATTATGGTTGGTTCTTGATAATAGTGCCGAATTACGATTGCGCGCGCAGCTTGCCGAAGAAGCCAGTTTTTTGGCACACAGCCATGAAGCATTTATGGTGGTCGACTTGTCTGGCGTCATTCGCTACGCGAATGAATTTTGTGAACGCGAACGTGGCTACCAACCCGGCGAAATGGTTGGCCTTAATTTAGCGGATATCGAAAAACGCTGTGATGCCACTTATCATAATAGTGAACCATTGGCGACCGGTGATCTGCGTAATCGTTTATCGGATGTGATGAAGCAGGGTGTATTTCGTTATAACGCTTGGCATTTACATGAAGCCGGCGGTGAACACGCGGTTGAAGTCAGCATGCGCTCACACCGACTCAGCAATGAAGCGGTGGTATTAGTTACCGCGCATGATGACAGTCGTCGTTTGATGCATTTACAGGCTTTGGGCCAAGCAAAAGCTGAAGCTGAATCAGCCAACCGAGCTAAATCAGCATTCATGGCCATTACGAGTCACGAATTACGCACGCCGTTGACCGGAATTATTGGCTTCTGCGAATTATTGCAGCTGGAGCAAGGCGATGGGAGTCCGCAAACACAGAATTTTTTGCAATTGATCAGCGATTCCTCTCATTCGCTGCTCTCAATTATTAATGACATATTAGACTTTTCTCGTATCGAAGCTCGCACGTTGGATATTCGTCCAGTGAAGGTTGATCCGGAACAAGTGTTGGATCTCGTCGCTCGCAGCTGGAAAGAACGCGCCGGTGTGCGTGGACTTAAATTTGTGCGTTTATCGACCAAAGGTACACCAACTGGTTGTGTCTGCGATCCACTGCGGTTGCGTCAAATGTTAGAAAACTTAGTAGGAAATGCGGTTAAATTTACCGAAAAAGGTAAGGTAGATGTTCGTTTAGAATATCAGGCAGAAACCATTGAGTTTACTATTTCAGACACCGGCTGTGGTATTACGGAAGTGGAACAAGGCAACTTATTTCAATCATTCTGGCAAGCCGCTGATGCCACCACACGTGTCGCTGGCGGCGCGGGACTCGGTTTATATATCTGTCGCCAATTAGCCGAATTATTAGGTGGCACGGTGTGGCTCCATACTAGTAGTTCAAATGGGAGTGTTTTTAAATTACGCCTGCCACAAGTTTGTTCTGATCTCTATAATGCCCGCATTCGTACGAGTGGCGTCTGGGCAAAGACCCCACGTCCAGGTGACGGTGAAAAACCCGTCAGCGAACGGATGATGCGCTGATCGGCATTTGTCAAATACTGGTATCTCGTAGAAATATTAATCAGGTTCGCTGAGCATTAACGAGGACACGCCTTCTTTTTGCTGTCCATTTTTATCACTATTATTTTGTGGTCGTTTCAACATTTCAAGATTGCGCTCTAAGCTATGCACGAATGCGCGGGCATTGGTGTAGCGTGCTGCGGGATCAATTTGCATGGCTTTTAGGAGTGTTTTCGCCGTTATGTCGCTGACCCCAGGCGCTTTAATGCGCACGTCGGGACGATCGGCGCCAGCATGTTGTAGTGCTTGGCGTTCTGGTGTTCCTGGGAATGGTGGTTCACCACTCAGCAACCAATAACCAATGCAGCCTAACGCATAAATATCAGCAGCAGGCCCAGAACGCGGTTGTGCTGCGCCGGTTTCGGGTGCGGCAAATGCCATATGCTGTAATCGTAGTGGAGTCCATTCAGAACGTGGGCCATTTATGTTCGCAGCGCAGGCAAAATCACTTAAAGCGACGGAACCATCACTGTCTAATAATAAATTCTGAGGTTTTAAGTTGCCATGCGTAACATTTAAGTGGTGTAATTGTGCTAAGCCCTTTGCGGCATGGCGCAAAATAGTTAATGCGCGCGCTTCGGATGCTTCGCCCTTAACGTGGAATCGTTCCGCTGCATCGCGTCCCGAGCGATAATGTTGGATAATTGTTATTGCGCCATCGCTACCAGATTCCACAGCGATATAATTGACCAAGTAGAGGTGGTCGCCGCCAATCAGCGGAGCAAGCGTGGTAATAAATTCATGAGCATTGGGCACTAATTCCGCGTCGAGCGTTTTTAATACCGTTAAACCACGGTCGCCAACACCAAGCCAAGTTTGTCCACTGGCGCCACGACCAAGCAGAGCTAATCGTCGGTAAATACCAATATGTTCCTGTGACGGTGTGGGCAGCAAATCACGCAGCGCTTGGACGGTTTCAGACGACACTTGTGCCGGATTATGTGCTAATCGCTGATGTATTGCCTGTGGATTAGCGTCGCATCCTGCCAACACATGGCGCAGGCTGAGCGCTTCTTTCATTGATAATAAACGACGACGGAGAGCGACTTGCAGTAAGGCCGTTGCTGCATGTTGTTGCGTCATGCGTCGGCTTCCGGTGTAAATGGAGCGTTCATCCATGCCAGTTGATTGGCATTCGGATAACAATCACCACGACCAACACGACGAGTCGCTTCCGCTTCAAGATCGTGTAAAATACCCGCCAATTCTCGCCGCCGACGCTCGCGCGTTATGGCATCAATTTCTCCTGGCGGATAAATAATCGGTTGTCCATAAACAACCGCTAAACTACTTCCGGGCACGGGGACGCGAAAGCGATCCCAACTAAATTTGAGAGAAATCTCTCGACTAGCGCGTGCGGCAATTGGAATAAGCGGCACTTGGCAACGGCGTGCCAATTCGAATGCCCCACGCTTTACTTGTTTATAAGGTCCACGTGGACCATCGAGATTTAAAACAATATTCCAGCCATCACGCAAGGCGCGAATCATCTCAACGACAGCGGTTGCCGCGCCATGAGAATTTGAACCTCGGATGACGCGCAGACCAATGGAGTCTAAGTATTTGGCAACGATCTCTCCATCACGAGAACGACTCGCCAGCGCCGCTACGCGCATGTGGTGGTGAGGCACCATAACGCTTAATAAACTTTGATGCCAATGACAGGCAATAAAGGTCCCAGAAGTACTCATGCGTACAGCCGAGCG